>CACGBL010000023.1:0-17789 GCA_902571355.1 uncultured Synechococcaceae cyanobacterium
TTTTTTATAATTTTTTGACTTCAATTAATTGTCATATTTATAGAAACTTTTGACTAAAATTTTAATTATTTTAAAAATTTTATTAATTATAAATTTAAATAATTTAGTAAATTTTTTTGTATTTAAAATAATAAATTTTTTTATAAAGATTAAAAAATCAATCACTAAATCAATTATTGAAAATTTTGTTTTCTCATAAATTAAAAACGGATAAATAGCATTATTTAATCTTTGATTTATATTTCTTTCAACTCTAAAAATTTCTATTAGATTAAGGGATTTTTGTCCTCTTCCTGCTACTCCAACATTGAACTGAGTAAATCTTTTTTTTGTGATTTCTCTAATATCGCTAATCAATAATTTATGTTTTGAAGTTATATCGGCTAAATAATTAATCAGGATTTCCGCTTCTTCAATTATCTCTTCGTATGGGATAACTTTTGCAATACCCTCTTCAATAAGTGGGCGCCAAGTTTCTAGACGCCAAAGATCCTCCTCAATATTTTTTATTGCATCTTTGAAAGAAATAATATCTATAAATCCTGTTTCATTAATGGATCTATTTTTTTTTGATATTTCCAAAAGGGAAATAGCTATATCCTTAGGATCTCTCACTGATATGGTTACAGGAATTTTAAACTTTCTTATAAAATTTAAAAGTTTTTCATTAGCCGCTCCATGAGTTTTAAATACTACAAAGTTTGTTCCAGTTTCTTCATTTATTTTTTTTAAAGAATTTATATCACTTAAATATTTTTCAGGAAGATAATTTTCAATCCAGTTTTCCAAACCCTTAATAATTATTTTCTTTTGAGGCATTCCATATTTTTCTAATATTGCTTTTTCAGTCTCAAAAGCCAAGGTAGATCCAGATCTTGTCATCCCATAGGATATGAATAAAGTCATAATTTATATTTATATTTAAATTAAGTCATTTCTTAAAGTTTTTCATGAATATAAAATTCTTTCTTTAAAAAACTAGAATTATTATATTTATGATAAAACCAAGAACAATATAACCTTTATTATTAACTATCTTCTCCCCAATGAACATTATATTTTTTGTTCATTAATGCTTCTAAAATATAATGTAAAAAATGAAACCTAAGTATGAGGCTAATTGTTGATATAATAAATAAAATTTTTTTAACAAACTCCTCTTTCTAAAAAAAAGATCAAAAAAATTTCCAACGAATAATCTTTTTTTAGTAAAAACTAAATCTTATTTAATATGTCATCTAGCTATCAAACAACAGGGATAATACATACTGAATTAGGAAATTCCTATCTTTCTGAAAATGCTCAAAATTTACTAAAAAGTTATTACAACTGGATAGATACAAAATATGGCGTTTCAAATATAAGTTGGACCAGAACAGACGCAGAACATAACAATATTTATAGTGGGAGTAACTTAAATGATTTTAACTTTATAACAGAAACTAGTTTTTCATATAATCCGCTTTCTAATTTTCAAACAGATGATATAAACATTACTGAAAACTCAATTACATTGTCGAGCATCTCCAATATCGAGGTTGGTGATTATATAAATTTAGGTGGGAGTTTAATTCAAGGTTCTTTACCTAGTAATCTTCCAGTGCAAAATAATCTATATGTAAAAACAATTGAGGAAGTATCCTCCTCTAGCTACAAACTTACTTTTTCAGAGACATTTGGTGGGGAGACTTTTGATTTTACTGACCAAGGATCTTTAAATTCTGCAAGCGATACTTTTTCAATTAATTATGCACGTTCTTTAGCTCATAATTTTAATTTTCAATATGATCAAGCCACAAATAAATGGAGTATTACTAATTACTCTGGTGATGTAAATAATTTCGATATAAGCAAACTTACTACCAATCCAAATTTACATTATGCGATAACAAACAATAATGTATATATAAATCCTATAAATGGAGAAGATTATTTATATACTGCTACAAATGGTTATTCTGTAAGTCTCATAGGATCAGATGCTCCCTCTTCAAGTACATTATTTCAAAATTTAACCTCTTTAGGCATTGATTTAAATGAAGGTAACTGGCAATGGGGAACTTATATTTATGATCAAATAAGTACCCCTAATAATGGTTTAGTAACAGTAGTTAAAGACTCAACTAAATATAAAATAGTTATAAATTCTGATAGTTCAAATCCAGAAATACTCTATGAATTAGAGAGGCCAACAGAGAATGGAAGTTCAAAGGGAATACAGCAAATTCTTGAAGGTAAAGATGGTTCGATTTATTTTATTTTAGAGCATCAATATTATCTTGATTCTACAAACTGGCAAATTGATTATTCAGTAGAAAAAATTTCAACTAATAAAAGTGTTCAGTCAACTGCCTTAACATCTCGAACATTCCTAAGAGATAATTCTACAGTTGGTGGCCTTGGCAATTATAATTATTCTCTAATTCCAGAACAAGATGGTGACATATGGCTCATTAAATCTGAGAGGGTAAATGGCATTGATGGGGATTCTGATGAAGCCTTCAAAGTTACAGGATGGAGATTTAATAATTCTAATTTTGCATTATCTAGTCCAGATATTGTTATTGATTCCATTCTTGATATGGATAATCACTATAATGTTTCATCGGGGACATGGTTAATAGATAATGGGGGTGAAGAATATGAACTAAATTTTTCCTACACTAATGACGATACTACGCATAAAAATTTTTTAAACCAAGCAAATGATATTGAACAGACAATTGGTTATGCAGTTTCAATAAATGATAATTTCAGCGTAGTTGAGAATTCTCTTTTTGTAAGATCTTTTTCCTCTTATGATGATGTGAATTGGAGCATAAGCGGAGGTGATGATGCTAGTAAATTTAAAATAAATAAAAATACAGGTTCCTTAAACTTCCTGAATAGGCCAGATTATGAAAACCCAAATGATAGTAATAAAGATAATATTTATAGTATTTTAGTTAGATCTACAAACTCAAATAATGTATCTATTGATCAAAAAGTCTTAGTAAATATTGTTGATACTAATGAACAATTCGGAGAGATAGAAACTGAAATCATTGGAGAAAGTAATTCATCATATAATCCAAATCCAAAAGGTAATTATTCACTACAAGATAGTTCTCCAATAACCGTAAATTCTTACACTGTTGGCAGCAAATATAAACTAGAAAACATTAGAGACTTCGATGGAAACCTACATGCTGGAGATACCTTAGGGGACACACCAAGTTCTTATAAATATCAAGGTATATTAGATGTTAATAAAGATACTTCTTTTGAGGCGATTTTCACAAACGAATCTTCAGGGAGATGGGCAACAGCATCAATCGATTCAGAGAATGCAGTAGTTAACTATAGTCTATATGGTAAGGGAGGAACAACAAGAGTAGTCGGGATTTATATTGATCCTTTAGTTACTTCAGGGGATGTTATTGCAGGGAGCGATCATGACAGTCAAAAAAGATTCCAAAATGACTTAAGGATAGATAATTTAATTGTAAAAGCATCTGGAGACTATGATAATGATGGATTTCAAGAAGTATATTGGAAAACAGGTGACAATACAGCATATTTAAGAGCATTAATGCATGCTGATGGAAATATTCAATATGCTAATTATCAAAATGAAACCCAAGTTCGCGAATATTTAACTAGTAATGGTTATAGCTCGGAAATTAGCGACATTGTTTCCTAAAAAAGCTCTCCATATATTCTCTGCGAATTCCACAATTCATTATAGTTATTAGTACCTTGACAACCTAACGACTTCAAATCGCCTCCAGGAGCATCTTTATTAAATGCAAAGATTGATCCGTCAGGCAAAACCATTGCTTTGTTCTTTTTATTATGAGTAGGTGTTAATTCCATAAAATCTCCAATTATTACATTTTGATCTATTCCTATACTCGCTATGGCTTTCCCCCACAATGTTGGGCCTGTTGGACATAAAGGGGTGAGTCCATAATAATTATTTTTCACATTTTCGACTATTAGTTGTATTGCTTTTGAAAGTATTTTATTACCTGGTTTTGAATAAATTATCCCACCAGCGCAAGCCCAAGAAGTTTGTGAATAAAAATTTATGTCTCGAAAAAAAACAAGATTTGTGCTTTCACTAACTTCGAATCTTTGGTTTAGCCTTAATCCAATATCAAAGTACCATCCCCCTATCTGATATAAAATACAGAATCTGGCGAAATCAGATTTATAAGAAAATGGTACTAAAGCTTTATATGTATTTAAAACATAAGATTCATAATATTTACTAAGAAAACTTTTTATTAATTCATCATCAAAAAGTTTGTAACTATAATCATGATATAAATCTTTTACTTTATTACAGTTTTCCTGTAAATCTTTGCTAAGACCATAGCCTCTTTCACTAATATATATTTGGGAAATGTTTGACATTTTTTTTAAGACTTTAAGATATTCTAATAGTATTTTTAAATCTACATTTCCATATATAATTTTTATTTTAAATTTAACTGCTTTTGCAGATAGTAAGAATAATCAAAATGAATATAATCAAAATAATAATCAATTGAAATGGGAAAAAGTTAAAACCCAATCAAAAAATTATAAATCAGAAATTAAATGGGAAAAATATTATGATGAATCTGATAAAGAAAAACATCAACTAGAGAATATAAAAAAAGAAAATTATAACGACCAAAGCAATTTAATTTCTAATGAAGAAAAAATTAACAATTCAATCAAAAGTTTTAATCGTTCAATAGTAATAAATAAAAAAGATGTTGGTCCAGATATTTCATTTCTTGTTCCAGTTGGCTTTAAATCATCAAACAAAATGAACTTGGATTTCTCTACAAGAGGATGGAATCGAAGACCAAGAAATTCAAGTTTATTTGCTTGGAATAATGGAGATGCTGTGGGACAAATATTTCTAAATATTTTAAAAAACGAAAAATCTAGTTTTGGTTTGAATTTAGGGATTAGGAGTCTATATTCAGGTTCTCAATTTAGTGGGGGAGCAACTAATGTTGGAGAAGGCTTATCTATGGGGTTTAGATTAGACCATGCCATAACAAATTCTTCAGGACTGGCATTGGGTGCAGAACAATTAGTACAATTTGATGATCAAACTGACACAGGGAGAGATGTTTATATTACGTATTCAAAAGCTTTCTGGAATAAAAAAGATGAAAATGTTTTCCCTTTCACTATCTTTACTGGTGGAGTAGGAACAGGTTATTTTGCATTATGGAAAGATACTAAATTTGCTTGTTCTGATTTATTTGGAGGCGCAGCAGTTGATGTAAATAAATATCACCAACTGTGCTGGGGGCCATTTGGGGCTGTTTCCTTAGTATTTAATAACAAATTTTCATCCTTTGTAGAATACAATAATTATTCATTTATGATAGGTAGTTCGATTGTACCAACAAATAGAATCAGGCTCACATTTGGATTAACTTTAGCTGAATCATTCGATGATTATAAAGTTAAAAATTCAGATGAACTAAGATGGTTTAGTAGGATTAGTTTAGGATTTTAGTTATTTGATTTATTTTTTCTAAAGTTCTGAATAAAATTTAGATAAATGATTTGAAAAATTATCTAAAATTTTATTTGAAACATCTTTATATCTTTTTATTCTGCTTAATCTTTTTTCTTCAACATCAAGAATATTTATAAATCCTTTCTTTAAAAAGACATTTGTCCACTTAATTTCAGATTCTGTTGAGTATAGCTCTAGATATGAATCAAAATCATATAATTCTAGAATTTCTTTATGAGATAAACAGTCACTTGCAAAACAAGGCAAACCCAAACAACATGCATCTAAAACTGGAATTCCAAACCCTTCTATTATTGATGGGCTAAGTAAACATAATGCATTTAGGTATAAAGTGCTTTTTAAAGTTTCGCTAATAAAGTCTGTTAAAACTATACCTGGATTTTTGTTAATAATTTTCTTTAATTTTGAACTATATTCATCATTTTTAAGTTTTCCTGTTATTACCAAAGAAACACCATTTTTTTGCAAATCAGAATTCTGATAAGCATTAACTAAAAGTAAAACATTTTTCCTTGAATCTATGCTTGCATTAAATAAAAAATATTTAAATGGTTTAATAGGTAACTTATTTTTAATATTGATTGAATTTAGAATATTTTCATAAATATTATGATTCTCAGTTTCCTCAAATAACAAGGTTGGAGGTTGTGTAATAACAATATCCTTTAGGAAATTATTTTTTAAATTTTTGGTATGCGAGATTTTTGGAATCATATTGTATTTAAATTTATTTCTTGAAATTCCAGATACGAAAATATTATTTGAATATACGCAACTTTTAAGCATTCTAGAAAAAGATTTAACCATTACTTTTTTAGGTTCGTATTCGAGAGGAATAAGATCATGAATGGTTTGAACAAAAATCCTATCTTTAGATTTTTTGTTTAAATATAAATTTAAAGGTGCTGATGAAATGATTGAATCAAAATTTTCTATATCAATTTTGATTTTATTTTTTAAAGGAAGTAAAGATGTGAATTTACAATTTTCATAAATATTAGGCGCCAAATAAAAACCCTTTACATATTTCAAATAAGAAGTTCTTTCTAACCTAAGATAAGGATTGTCTCTTTTATTAGAAAAAATTACTTTTAAACAATCAGAAGAATAATAAGATTTTTTTGAAAAGCCTACTTTTAAGAATGATATTGTATTAAAAATAGTATTCAAAATATTTACATAAAAAAAAATAATTTTACTTACTATTGGATTTTTAGATTTAAGTTTTAATGAAGGTTTATTATCAACTCCTTTTTTTAAATAATCAGAAATAAAAGTACTGAGTAAACTATTTTGAAAATTTTCATTAAAGTTTTTGAACTTTAGTTTTTTAAAATCCATACTTACTAATAACCAAATTTCTGCTTCAGATTTATTAAGTGCTTTTATCAATGACTTTGTATAAGAAGCAATACCTCTATGTTCTTTATTCTCAAGCTCCTGGATAGTAACTAATATTTTTTTTCCTTTTAGTGAGCTCATAGTGAAATATGATTGAGTATATAATACCTGATAATAGGTTTTAGTAATTTAAGAAAATTAATAATTAATTTTCCGAATTTAAAGTTGTTGAATTGATCTAGATTTATCTGTGAACAGATTAAATAATAATTGTAGATAACTAAGTCTTCTTAATTTTATATTTGCAGAAAGAGACATTCCTGGCTTCAAGGGTAAATTTTTACCTGAATTTAGTTCTATAAGTTGATTATTTAAAGAAACTTTTACTTCATAAAAAAGATTATTATCTCTATCGTTAATTTTCCTAGAATTTGCACTTATAAAACTGATTATCCCATCAACTCCTCCAAAATCTGCTGCTGGATAGGAATCTATATTTAATTCCACTTCCTGTCCAGTAAGAATAAAGCCTATATCTTTAGAGTTTACAAAAACTAAAGCCTCTAAGTTTTCCTGAGGTACTATCTTTAAAATATCTTGATTTGCGCCTATTACGAATCCTTTATCCTTTGCATTTATTTCGTAAACATATCCAGCTATTGGGCTTTTTATTATTGAATATTTAAGAATATCTTCTATTTCTTCTAATTGAGTTTTATAATTAAAAAGATTATCTTGAATAAATTTTATTTCTTGACTTAATTCAGAGGTTTTAACTTTAATAAGAATTTTTTTATTAGTTAGATCATTTAAATAATTTAAAACTTTTATTTTTTGCGCATCGTAATCAATCTTAGAGATTGCCCCTTCATCATAAACACTTGAAAATTTATTCAAATTATATCTTTCTATTGAAAGAACTGAATTAATTTCATTTATTTCATTTTCTAAAATAAGAACAGAATTTTCTAATTCAGATTTTTTTAATTTTAATTCTTCTTCTTTTAAAGAAATTTTATTAATTAAATTTTGCTTTGTTTCTATATTTAAATCATCATTAATTTTTAGCAATTTTTGATCTTTCTGTACTAGATTTCCTTCTTCAACATACACCTCTTCAACAACACCTGAAATTGGCAATTTTATTGATCTCACTCTAGTAGTAGGTTGTAATTCCCCATTAGCAATAACTATTTGATCTGTCTTAGCAAAAATCAACCAAACAAAGGTAAATCCACTTAAACCTATAATTGATATAGTGATAGTATTAGCAATTTTTTTACTTTGCTCTAAATCTAGGTTTTGGTAATTAGTTTCTTCATTAAGACTATTTGATATAAATCTTCTATATTTATTTTTTAAATATTTAAAGATATTCATTTTTCAAATTTATTTTCAATAGACATTGCGTAAAAAAGGCCTCTTTGATTTATTAGCTGTGAGAAATTTCCCTCTTCAACAATTTGCCCATTAGACATTAAAAGAATCTTTTCTACATTTACCAAATTTGTAATTCTATGGGTAACAAAAATTACGGTACAATTTTCATTCATTTTATAAATATTTCTTAAAACCTCTTTCTCTGTTATAAAATCTAATGCACTAGTTGCTTCATCTAAAATTAATATTTTTGGCTTATTAATTAAAGCTCTTGCAATTGCAATTCTTTGTTTTTGACCTCCTGATAAAGATCCTCCTCTCTCTTCAATCTTTGTACTGTAACCATTTTCTAAATTCATTATAAATTCATGCGCACATGCCCTCTTTGCTGCCTCTACTATTTCACTTTTATTAATTTCTGGATCTGAAATACTTATATTTTCTAAAACTGTTCCAGTTATAAGATTAGGTTCTTGAGAAACAAATCCAATCTGTCTTCTAAGAGAAGATAATTCAACTTTTTGAATATCAATATCATCAATTAATATTCTTCCATTATTTGGCTTAAAAAGCCTTGCCAGCAATTTAACAAATGTACTTTTGCCACTTCCGCTTCTACCTACTATCCCAATTAGAGATTTGCTTTTTAGTTCCACATTTATATTATCTAATATCTTATTTCCATTTCCATAATATGAATAATCAACCTTATGATATTTAATTTCACCTTTAATTTCTGGCATTGAAATATTATTTTTATCCAAAATATTTGATTCGGCTTCTTGATTAATTACATCCCCAAGCCTCTCAAAAGATACTTTTAATTCTTCAAATCTTTGAGATAAGGAAGAAAGCCTAAGTATTGGTTGAGTAACATAACCAGAAATAATTCTAAAAGCAATTAGTTGTCCCAAAGTTAATTGCCCCTTAAGCACCATTGATGCTCCAACCCATAAAACAATAATTTGAGATATTTTTTGCAGTAAAGATGAACTTTCAGAGAGAATTGTTCCTGTAATTGTTTTATTGAAAATCTTTTGTATAAAATTTGTATAATTTTCAAACCATTTTTTAAATGTATTATTTTCAATATTTTGAGTTTTTATTGTTTGAATAATATTCATTGATTCAATCAAATGATTCTGAGTATTTGCATTTGATTCGGCGACTTTACGATATTGGCTTTTAAATAATGGAACCCCTAAAATGGTAATTATTACTTGTATTGGCAATACTGATAATGCAATAAGAGTTAAAATCCAACTATAAATTATCATTATGCATATATAAATAATTGAAAATAAAGCATCTATTATTGTTGTTAAAGTTTGTCCAGTAAAAAAATCTCTAATTTTTTCTAATTCAGATATTTTTGTACTTAATTCTCCAACTCTCCTTTTAGAGAAAAAATTTAATGGCAATTTAAATAAATGAGAAATAATCTCACTTCCTAAATCCAAGTCAATTCTATTAGTAGTATCAACTAATAAAAAAGTTCTTAATGATCTAAGAATAGATTCAAAAATAGTAACTAGAAAAAGAGCTACGCCGATAATTTGTAAAGTATTCAAACTTCTCTGACTTATTACTTTATCAATGATTACTTGTATTAGAAGTGGGTTAGCTAAAGAAAGTAATTGAACTACGAAAGAAGCCATCAAAAGTTTTATAAAAATATTTTTATATTTTTTTAAAAATGGAATAATCCAATTAATTCCAAATTTATTAATATGACTTTTCATACTTCTTTTTGGGATAAGAATATTATTTATCTCTGGGAAAGAATTTTCTAATTGCGATTTTTTTATAACTACTTTTCCAAATTTTGGAGATATCAAAACAAATTTTTCAATATTGGCTTCTCTTACAATACATATATGTTCTTTATAAAAAATTAAGCTATTTTTTTTTAACCTAAGAAGATTATTTCTATTTACATATGCATCTCCAATTATAAATCCATTTTGCAAAAGAATTTGACCTAAAATTTCAAGAGTCAAGATGTTTTTTTTGGATAATTTTTCTGCAAGTACTTCATCTAAAGATTCATAAGAGAATTTAACTTTAAATATCTTACAAATCATTTTTAAACAAGCCAAGCCTTCTTCAAAAGGTCCATCTCCGTTTATATAAATTTCTTCATTTTTCAATCCCCCAAGATTAATTGCCGAAGGTAAAGGTAACATTGAAGAATCATTTTTATTAGAAATTTCAATTTTTATATCATCTAATATCTTGTAGAAAATATTTTTATTAATTTCTAATATTCTTAAATCTATTTTATCTATATATTTTTTTCTTAAATCATTAGAATTTATTTGATCGCCAATAATTTTTTGTTTTACATTATTTGAACCCAGAATGTATAGATTATCCTTATCAATAGATCTGTTTAAATTATTTTTAAGCTTAATTTTACTTTTTAATTTTTTGGATGCTTCAAAAATTACTTTAAAATCGTTATTCTCAGATTTATTTAATTTTACTATAAGATCTATAACTTCTATAAGTTGAATGCCAATTGTAAATTTCTGACTCTTATTATTATTAATAATCTTAATTATTAATTCATCACTAATAGATAATAATTTAATATCTGTTATTGAGATTACCTCTTCAATTGGTGAATTTCTTAAATAAGAGATTAATCCAATCCAATCATCTTTTTTTAACTTTTCTATTGTGTAAAAATCATTTTTATAGTTAAATGTAAGTCTTGCATTACCCTCTAGAATAAAAAATACTTCAGACTGAATACTTTCTTTATTAGAAAGAATAGTTCCTGCATTAACTCTTTTTATAGATGTTGATTCTTTTATTTCTGAGATTAATTCTTTATCAAGACTTTTTATCCAGTTAAGCTTAACTATTTCTTCCCAATCTTTTTTATTCATTATTATTTATCAATTAAAAATTTATAAACTATCAATTAATTTTCTAATTATATAAAAAATTTGTACAAATACCAACCCATCTAAAAATATCTTTTTTCAATTATGTAGTAGAATGAAACAATAGTAATTAAAACAATAGATATATTAAGTGCTAAAAAATAGAATTATTTTTAATGGTAGTTATTTTTCAAAAAAGCCTAATGGTATTTCTTTAGTTTCTCGCGAATTAGCAAAGTCTATAAATCCAAATTTAATGACTTTATTAGCTCCTTTCTCTGATAACCAAACTAATTTTCAAAAAATACCTGATAACCTTTCCCCTGATTTTGGTCTCTACTCCCATGCCAGAAGATTATTCTGGAACCAATTCCATCTAGGTAATTACCTAAAAAAAGAGAAAGATTCAATTCTCCTTTCACCTCTACCAGAAGCTCCCATCTTTAGAGGTATTAAATCAATAGTCTTGGTACATGATCTTCTCCCATTAAGGATACCTTACTTAACACCTTTACTTCCTTATCATTTATGCTATGTTCCAATAGTTTTAAAAAATGCCACAAAAGTACTCTGCAACTCTTTAGCAACAGCGACAGAAGTTCATGAAAAATTAAATATTTCACATAAAAAAATTGAAATTGTAAAATTAGGGTTCAATCGTAATACCCTTAAACCACTAAGAAGAGTTAAAGAAAATTTTTTTTTAATTATTGCAAGACATACTCCACATAAAAACATTCCAAGAATTTTAAAGGCATTCTGCAATTTAAAGAAGTTCAACAAATCAACAAAAGATTTAAGGTTAAAAATTATTGGTCAATATAATAAGAAATTTACCCCAAGTTATATTAAGCTATCTTCAAAACTTGGTATAGAACAATATTGCGATTGGATATATTTGATTTCCGAAAATGAAAAACTTGAATTGTTGAACAGATGTCAGGCATTAATCATAGCAAGTCTTTGGGAAGGCTTTGGATTGCCAGCTTTAGAGGCAATGGCTTGTGGTACTTTAGTTATTGCATCTAACAAAGGAGCACTTCCAGAAATATTAAATAATAATGGAATATTAATTGATCCCAATAATTTATCTTCAATAGAAGCTGGAATGAAAAGGGCTTTAAATGATAAATCGCTCAGAGATGAATTTAGATCAAATGGTCCGTTAATTGCTAATAAGTTTTGTTGGGAAAATACTGCGAAACAAATTGAAGAAATTATATCTGAGATTTAATCTGAGAAGCGTTACTAATATTAAAATACTAAGAGATTATTTTATCCTTACAAAAGAAATGGAATTTTAGATCTCAATCTATTTAGATAAAGAAGTGAGAAAATAACTCCAATAAAATTCATAAATAAAACACCAATAATTGGGATAAAATGAAGTCTCCCTTCAATTATCGAATCCCTTAACTGACTTATTACTAAGTAAATAGGATTTAAATTCACAATCCATATCAATTTACCTAAGTTTTCTTTCATATATAAAATTGGAGACAAGAGAAAAGTTAATTGCAAAAGAATAGGTACTAATTGATATATATCTCTAAAACGTACTCCAAGTAAGCAAATCAAGAGTGGACACCAAAACATAAAAATTAAGAAATTAAATAGCGGCAAAATTGCAATAAAGAGATTAATAAAGATAGACGAATCAAAAAATATAAGGGCAAAAAAGACTATTAAAAAAGATTGTATGAAATTATGAAGTTGAAAAGACCACTCCTCAAATGGATAAAAAAGAATATTTATATTTGTATTCTTGATTTTAATTTCATTTTGAATAAGTAGATTTGGTGCAGATCCAATAGAAGTACTAATCGAAGACCATAAAACCATTCCTAAACCTAGATAAACCACATACTTATTAAAATTATCAACTTTAAATACTGTTCCATAAACTACCGACAATAAAGAGATGGATAATAAATTTGAAAGTCCTAACCAAAAACTTCCTAAGGATGTCCTTGCAAATCGTTCTTCAGTTCTAGACCATGCAGTGAACCACCATACCTTTCTAAGTTTTATAGCTTCAAAAAGAATATTCAATATTCTTATTTTTCTTTTGTTTTTAATCATATTTTTTCTTCATAAAAATTTAGAGCTTTTTCAATAGGGCCATCAAACGCAATTGTGCCCTTTTCAAAAACTAGACCTCTTTTGCAAAACCTTAAAAGTAATTCATTAGAATGAGAAGCTAAAAATAATGTTCCTGAATTAGATATAAATTCGGTCAATCTACTATATGCTTTCTTCTGAAAATCTATATCACCAGTAGCAAAGCCTTCATCTAAAGCTAAGCACTCATGTGAACACCCAGTAAGAATTGCAAATTGTAATCTAGAAAGCATTCCTTGACTATATGTTTTCAAAGGTAAATATATATATTCCCCCAATCCAGAAAAATTGACTACATTACCACAAAAATCTTCAAACCCCTTTAGATTTTGATTTATTAAAAGGTAATGCGCCTTCATTGCTTTAATTCCACTTAATTCTTCGCTAGTTAATAAACTCTTATGAATCATTGGATATATTTTTGTTCTTCTTTTTATAGTTCCTTTAGACAAGGTATATATGCCAGATATTAATCTTAAGAAAGTTGTTTTTCCAGCTCCATTATGGCCAATAAGTCCGATTCTCTCACCTTCTAAAAATTTTATATTTAGATTATTTAATGCATTTATATAAGTAATATTTTTAATTTTTTTAAATTTACCTCCTGTTAAAGAATTTATAAAAGATGATTTTAAAGTTCTATTCGCACTATGAAATAGAGGAATATCTAATGAAGCTGATCTTAATTCCAATATGATTTCGTTTTGTTTCTTAGTCATCTAAATGAATATTTAATATATATTAAAATTGCAATCTCATATAAGATACGTATAAGAAATTAACTTAATTAATTACCGAAGTCAATATATAATATCATTATTTCTGAGTAGTTTTTTTGATGTTAAAAATGGAATATAGAGTACTTGAAGAGTTATCAAAATATGGATTATTAACAGATTTTTTAAAATCAAAAGTTCTTGAAAACAAAATAAAAGATATAAATCTAAGTGAAGTTGAAAAAGCAGAAGCTAGAGATCACTACATAAAATTTTTTTCTCTTAAGAACGAATTGCTAATTGAAGAGCATAGAAAAAAGAATTTATTAAGTAAAGAAAATTTACTTTACAGAATGAATTTGAACAAAAAAGTCCAGAAATATTGCGAAGACAAATATGATGAATTCATTGGCAAGGAATACCTTTCAAATAAAGAAAAATTGGATATGGTCAAATACAGCATGATTCGAGTAAAAGAATACGGATTGGCTATGGAATTGTATTTAAAAATCAAAGATGACAATGAGGATTTTAATGAATTAGCAAAAAATTATTCCATAGGTATTGAGAAAAAAACTAATGGAGTAATTGGACCATTACCACTTGAGAGAGTTAATAATCTAATGAGGCCAAAACTTAGCAAAAATAATCTAAATTTTATAAATAAACCATTTAAATATAATAATGAATGGATAATTTGTAGATTAGATGATTACAAAGAATCCAAATTAGATAAAAATACAGTGATGAATTTAAAAAGTAAAATACTTGATGAGGAGATAGAGCGTGAAATTATAAATTGCTATATTAATGAACTAAATACACTTTTAAATTGATCTTGAAAAATAATTATTTTTTATTTTTATTTACAATTTTTGTAAGTACATTTTTATCCTCTTCTATCTACACAATTAGAGATTTGATAAGAAAGGGAAATTGTATTGAAATAAAAAGTGAGCAATTTCTTTCTTCAAGAAAATTTGATACTCGAAACACCACAAAAAAAAAGATAAAGAAAATTGTTAGTGCTGAAGCTTTCAAATTATGTAGTTAAATTACTCATTATAATAATAGAGATAATTCTCCAACTCTTAGGATTTAACACTAGGCATGTGTAAATACTGCGCATCAGTTTCCTCAGAACTTGAATACATAAATTTATCAGACTCCCTTTCTTCAATTGGTGATAGTGATAATAGATCCCATAACTCTAATGTAGACAGAGTAGATCCAAATCTTCTCGTTAGCGCAGATTTTGGTGATGTTTTAGCAGGACATATTAATTGGTCTGGAGGAAATCAAACTGTCAATTACTACATCTATGATTCCGCATCATCGCTAAATATTAATGTATGGAATTATGCTGGAACATCTCAAACTGGAACTGAAACAGCTACAACACTCGCTCATAATACTGATTCTGAAAGTTTTATTAGAAATATTTTCAATACACTAGATTCTCTTATTGATATTGATTTCCAAGAAGTCTACTCTTTTGCTGATTCTGATTTAGATATTATTTCAGTCTCTGACTACTCGTCTTGGGATCCAGGTGTTGTAGGTCAGGTTGAAAACGGATCCGATGAATGGAATGTTTTATGGAAAAATACCGATATTGGTAGCTCTTTAAGTGATTTTGATAAAAATACAATCGTTCATGAAATAGGGCACGCTCTAGGTCTATCTCATCCAAATGAAGACCCTTACAATGAAGCATGGAATACAGTTGAAGACACTGTAATGTCTTACAACTCCTATTCAGGAACTTGGGGTTATAACTTTACACAGGATGATAATTCTGCTTTAGCTTCTATTTGGAATTCAGAAAGTGATACTACAGCTCCTACATTTTCTTCTGCTGCAACAAATACTGCAGGTACAAAAGTAATTCTTACTTACAGCGAGACTTTATCTTCTACAACTGCTGCAAACTCGGCTTTCTCAGTTACATCTGGGGGTTCCAGTAATAGTGTTACTGCAGTAGCGATATCAGGATCAACTGTAGAACTAACTCTCACAACAACAGTTAAAAATGACGAGACCGTTACCGTTACCTATACTGATCCATCCAACAGTAATGATGCTAATGCTATCCAAGACTTAACTCGTAATGATGCTATCTCTCTAAGTTCTACCAGTGTAACTAATAACTCAACTGTTGCAGGGACTGCTCCTACATTTTCTTCTGCTGCAACAAATACTGCCGGTACAAAAGTAATACTCACATACAGCGAGACTTTATCTTCTACAACTGCTGCAGCCTCTGCCTTCTCAGTTACATCAGGGGGTTCCAGTAATAGTGTTACTTCAGTAACAATATCTGGATCAACGGTAGAACTTAGACTGACGACAACAGTTAAAAAAGGCGAGACTGTTACCGTTGCCTATACAGATCCATCTAGTAGTAATGACTCTAATGCTATACAGGATTCTTCCGGCAATGATGCCATTTCCTTAAGCTCTACCAGCGTTACTAATAATTCAACAGTAGCTCGTGATGGAAGAAGCATTTTTGGTGGTTCATTTGCTGGCACCACTAACATCCTAGGTACAACTCTCAGTAACGGAGGAATTTATGATGGTTTTATTGGCTGTATTGATTCAGATGGAAATTTAATTTGGTTAAAGCAATTAAGTAGCAGTGGTGATAATTCGATTTATGATGCGAACATTTTTGAGGACAACACCTCAATCATTAGCGGTTACTTTTCAAATACAACTTCTTTCAGTGGTTCAAACATTTCAAGTACTGGTGGAACAGATATTATTGTCTCAAAACTTGATTCTTATGGAACTGAAGTTTGGACAAAAAATTTTGGAGGAACCTCTGATGATGTTTCTTTTGGATCAACAATTTTAGATAATGGTAATTCTCTAATCTCGGGATACTTTAATGGAACGGTATCTTTTGGAGGTACATCATTAACAAGTGCAGGAGATGCAGATGGATTTGTCACCAAATTAGACAGTGATGGGAATGTCCTTTGGGCTAAAAAATTTGGCGGAACTGGAAGTGATAGTGCTTATGATGTTCAAACTTTTGCAAATGGAAATTCTATTGTTAGTGGTTGGTTCAGAGGAACAGCATCTTTTGGAAGTACAACATTAACAAGTGCAGGTGATGCAGATGGATTTATCACCAAATTAGACGATGATGGAGATGTCCTTTGGGCTAAAAAATTTGGAAGTACTGGAATTGATACTGTTTACGATATCTCCTTGTCAGATGATGATTGCTTCATAAGTGGGTTTTTCACTGGTTCTGTTGTTTTTGGAGATACGACATTAACAAGTAATGGAGGGTATGAATCTTACTTTGCAAAATTAAACTCCGATGGAGATGTTGTTTGGGCTAAAAAATTTGGAGGAACTGGAAATGACGGAGGTTATGACATCAAGGTCCTTCCAGATGGCTCATCAATTATCAGTGGTAATTTCAGAAGTAATACCGACTTTGGAGACACTACATTAACAAGCGCTGGGGATGGAGATGGATTCGTTGCCAAATTAGATTCAAATGGTTCTGTTAGCTGGATAACGCAACTTAGCGGAACAAATATTGATTACATAGATAGCTTAAGCATTGTTAATGATAATTCTTATTTGGTAAGTGGAATGTTTTGGGGTTCTGCCACTTTTGGTGGAACTTCCCTAACAGGAAACGGAGCCTTAGATGGATTTGTCGCTAATTTAGACGGCAACGGCAATGTTAACTGGGTTAAAAATTTTGGGGGCAATTCTAATGAATTTATTCAATCAGTTTCGAGTTTTAGAGATATTGTTGATCCAACAGTTTCTTCCTTCTCTCCT
>CACGBL010000024.1:0-17306 GCA_902571355.1 uncultured Synechococcaceae cyanobacterium
AGAAGATATAATGATGATCAATACCTTGCAGGAGCTTTAGGTATGTATCTAACTTATATAAATCTTTTTGTTTTTATATTGAGATTAATGATTGCACTACAAGGCGGTGGAAGAAGAGACTAATCACATTACGTAAATAACTAACCTAAAGCGTAGATTTGTTTCTACGCTTTTTTATTGGGCGATATCAAGTATTTGTTTTTTTATAAATTCCTTTTGCTCTGGGTCATATTTTACTAAATTATCAAAACTATTACCCATATCATCTAAGTCTCTAAGGACTTTATTGACAGACTTTGTAACTGACTTAGTTTCTAGCAGTCTTAAAATAGCCTTACATCTATCTGAAATGTTTTCCGATGTTATCTCATATTCATTATTATTGTTTCTTCGATGAATAATAATTTGAGCGGAACTCATTATTAAGTTTTTTACTACTACGTCTGTTACAGCATCACCACTTTCATTCAATTTGTAAATTAGTGAAAAAGGCAGTTTATCTAACAAAGAACAATCTTTATCTGATAAAGCGTATGCAAAAAATCCTCTGAGTCCATTTCTTGTTTTAGTTAGCTCTGCGATTCTATCTGCTAAAACCTCTTCGCTGAGTAAATCTTCGCCCCACTCTTTACACCATTGTGCGGATATGTTTATTGCTTGCGTAAACGTAGCTTCTTTTAAATTTATGGTTTTTTTTTCCATTTTTGATCAGAATTTTATTATTAATACATTAAAAGTCTTTGACCAATTATAGATCTGGGTTTGTAACTTTACTAGGAAGGCCAAATGTCGGTAAATCTACTTTAATAAATAAATTGATTGGAGAAAAAATAACAATTACTTCACCAATAGCGCAAACTACTAGAAATAAATTAAAAGGAATACTTACTACAGACAATGGGCAAATAATTTTTGTTGATACTCCAGGTGTTCATAAACCTCATCATCGACTTGGGGAGATATTAGTAAAAAACGCAAAATCTGCAATTAATGGAGTTGATATGGTAATTTTTGTAATTGATTCAAGTGAAGAACCTGGTAGAGGTGATGAATATATTTTGAACTTTCTAATCGCAAATAAAACTGAGTTTATTGTGGCATTAAATAAGTGGGATTTGGTTAATAAAGAATTTAGGAATTTACGATTAGACCAATATAGAAGATTTTTTGGAACTAATAGAAACTTTCAAATTGTAAGTGCTTCTCAAGGAGAAGGATGTTCTGAACTAGTCAATATGGCCCTTAATTTCCTTCCTGAGGGACCAAAATTTTATGATGAAGAGACTATTTGCGATCAACCATTAGATAACTTATTATCTGATTTAGTAAGAGAGCAGGTATTAATAAATACAAGAGAAGAGGTGCCACACAGTGTCGCAGTAAAGATAGAAAAGAGAGAGGAAATGAAAAGAAAAAATGGCAAAGTTTTTACAGCTATTTTGGCTACGATTATTGTTGAAAGATCAACTCAAAAAGGCATTCTTATTGGAAAGAAAGGTTCAATGTTAAAAATGATTGGTCAGTCAGCAAGATCAAATATGTCAAAATTAATTGATGGTCCAGTTCACCTAGAGTTGTTTGTGAAAGTTGTTCCAAATTGGAGAAAAAAAGAATCAAGGTTAATTGAGTTTGGTTATGAGGAAGATTTCTAGATGAGTGGTTTTAATTTTGATGTAATTACATTGTTCCCAAAAGCTTTTGAATTAATAAATAATTTAGGAGTCATAACAAGAGCTCTAGATGAGAATTTGATTGATGTAAATTTGTATGATTTAAGAGAATATGGTGAAGGTTCTTACAGACAAGTAGACGATAAGCCTTATGGAGGAGGAGCAGGTATGGTATTAAAACCTGAACCTATTTATAAGGCACATGAATCAATTAGAAAATTACCTAAAAGTAAAACTTTGTTGATGACCCCGCAGGGTAAAGTCTTAAAGCAAAAGGATCTTGCGAGATGGTCCACTTTGGATCAAATAATAATTATTTGTGGTCAATATGAAGGTTTTGATGAAAGAATTAGATGTTTAGCTGATGAAGAGATATCGATAGGCGATTATGTACTTTCTGGAGGTGAAATACCCGCTATATCAATAATTAACGGTTTGACTAGATTACTACCAGGAACGCTTGGTGATCCAGACTCCTTAGTCGATGAGAGTCATAATTCTTCTTTGTTAGAATATCCTCAATATACTAGGCCATTAACTTTTAAAGATATGAAAGTGCCAGATATTCTAGTTAGCGGTAATCATAAAGAGATTAAATCTTGGAGAAGACGAAAAAGTATTGAAAGAACATTGGAGAGAAGAAGTGACTTAATTCCAAATGAAAACTACAAAAAATCCCCACAAAGTAAGAGAATAATAGAAGAATATAATCATTTCATGAAATTTAGAATAGGTAATGGATACGATATTCACAGACTAGTAGAGGATAGAGATTTAATTATTGGAGGTGTAAAATTGCATCATCCTGATAATTTAGGATTGGATGGGCATAGTGATGCTGATGTTTTGAGTCACTCAATAATGGATGCATTATTGGGAGCGTTATCGCTGGGCGATATAGGAAAGTATTTCCCCCCATCTGATGAAAAATGGAAAAATGCTGATAGCTTGTTTTTGTTATCAAAAGTAATTGACTTGATAAGACAAGATGGTTGGGAGATAAATAACATTGATAGTGTTCTTGTTGCTGAAAGGCCAAAAATCATGCCACATATAAAATTAATGAAAAAAAATATTTCTGAAATATTAAATATTGAAAAAAATTTAATTGGGATTAAAGCAACCACGAATGAAAAACTGGGTCCAGAAGGGAGAGAGGAGGGTATAAGTTGCCATTCAGTTGTGCTACTTGAGAAAAAATGAGATTTAATTTAAATTTGAAAAAAAAATTTCAAAGATTTTGTTTATTATTAGTTTGCTTAATAGTGTTTATTTTTCAATTTGATATTCCCAATTTAAAAGCTCTTACAATGGATACTTATAAAAGTGAAATGGTCATAGAGGAATTAAGACTTAAAGTGCCTGCCGATATAAAAGCAGTTTGGTTAAATGCTGAAAAAGAAATATGGGAGCCATGGTTATCTTCTCAGGATGGTTTTTTGGGAAGACAATTATTTTGGGATAAAGAAAAAGAAGAAGCTTTAGTATTGGTAACTTGGAAAAGTAAGAAATTATGGAAAAGCATACCAATGTCAGAAGTAAATGTAGTTCAACAAAAATTTGAAGATAATGTTAAAGCTGCTCTAAATGTAGGCGATAATCCTTTTGAATTGATTTATGAGGGAGAATTAGATAAGCAAAGATGAATTTTGATATCAAGTTTGATTTTCAAAGAAGAGATAGGCTTGGAATCATTGAGGCTATTTGGGGGCAAGATAAGAGTATCGACCAATTAGAGAGATTATCTGAAAATGTATTAAGTAAAAATGAGTTTGTTTTCATTACTAGGATTAATAGTGAAAAGGCTAATTATCTTTTAGATTTGCATGATGATGCACGATTCTATGAAAAAGCAAATTGCCTAATAATTGGGAAAAATCAGAATAAAATAAATACGAATAAAAAAGTTGCGATAATTTCAGGCGGCTCAAGCGATTTGGCCGTAACACTTGAAGCACAATTATCGCTTGAAATTTATGGAGTGAATTGTCAATCTTTTATAGATGTTGGAGTGGCGGGACTTCATCGATTGATGAGTCAGTTAGAAGAAATTAATAAATATGATGTATTAATAGTTTGTGCTGGAATGGAAGGAGCTTTGGCAACAGTTGTGGGCGGATTGTTGGCACAACCGATAATCGCAGTACCTGTCTCAGTCGGCTACGGCGTTAGCAAGGATGGAGAAACTGCTTTAAATAGTATGTTGTCAAGCTGTTCTCCAGGTATTGCAGTTATGAATATAGATAATGGTTACGGAGCAGCAATGGCGGCTCTCAGAATTATTAAAAGTATTTCCTAAATAATCACTTTTTTTCTATTTCTAACAGGTTTTCTATCCATAAATTTAGTTGTTTTGATAGCATTCCCTCTTCTCTCATTTTGATTGCTTTTATCACGACTTCTGTATTTACCCACTCTGGAAACCTTTTCGGCATTTATTTTTATATTCAGTATTTTTAATTTGGAACAAATTTTTATAAAAACAAGATCTAAGTTACAAATTTAATCTTTTATGTTTGATTTTGTACCTAATCTAGACAGCTCAGATGAGGTGTGTTCACTTTCTACATTTTTTAATCTTTCAATTAGCTCGGAGAGATCTTTATGTGCTAGCTCCCCATTTTGCTCCCATTTTAGAGACCTTGAATTGCTATCAATTTTTTCTTTCATTGTTGGATTTAAGTATTAAAAATATAAAACGAAAAAAGGAAAAATTTGGTTATTGTTTCAAGCCTAAACTTAAAAGAATATGAAGATTTTTAATACATTAAATATTTTTCTTTTATCCGCCACCAACTATTGAAACAATTTCTAAATTATCACCATCTTTAAGCTTCACTTTTTCCCATTTCATTGAATTTATAATTAAATTATTTAACTCCACTACGATTGTGTTTGGTTTATATCCCATATGGTGAAGAGCTGTAGATAGTAGAGCATTTTCTTGATCAAGTTCTATTTTTTTTTCTTCTCCATTTACCCTAATTTTCATGAGACAACATTTTTAGAATCATCATAGCGTCTTCTTTAGGATCTTCAGAATTCATTAATTCCGAAACTAAGGCAACTTTTTTAAACCCATTTTTTTTTAAATATGAAATATTATTTGACTTGATTCCTCCAATAGCAAACCAAGGAATATTTAAATCCTTTGTTAATGTTTTGATATTTTCAATACCTAAAGGTATTTTATTCTTTTTTGTTGTAGTTTCAAATACTGGCCCTATTCCTATGTAATCACAACCCTCCTTAAGAGCATTTGAAATATCAATTGCATTATTTGCACTTATACCGACAATTTTTGAATATCCTAATAGTTTTTTTGCGGTTTTTAAATCTAAATCGTCTTGACCAAGATGAATTCCATCAGCGTTAGATGCCAGAGCTATATCAAGTCTATCGTTAACGATAAACAAAGAATTATATCTTTTACATAGATTTTTAATCTGAATTGCTTCTTGAAGATGATCTTGATCAGTTCCCGTTTTAAATCTATGTTGAATAATTCTTACTCCAGCAATTAAAATCTCTTCTACTATTTCTAATAAATTGTCTTTTTGAGCTGTTATTACATATAAGTCATTTTCTTTTAATATTTTCTCCGACTTCTTAAACTTACTATGACTCAATAAATCAATTTCAATAGTATAAATTTCATATCTAATTTCAGAAGCAATTTTTGAAAGCTCATGATTCTGCACCCTTGAGAATTCTTCTATGACTCGTAATGCTTCTTGAACTCTGGCTGAATTAGAACTTATAATTTGCTCAGAAGTTTTTCTGTTGAATTGCTCTTGATGAGTCAATCCTTTACATTTGTCCTCAATGTAATTCCTAGATTGTTTATAAACTTCTAAATGATTTTTCCCTAAAATTTGTCTAAAATTTTTAATCTTTTCAACATATTTTTCATTGCCTAAGCCAAATCTAGCCCAATCCTCTAATACTCTTAGTCCTTCTCTGGCTCTATCTAGATTAGCGTCAATAATTTGATAAATTCTTAAATCTTCAGCGTCTTTAGGATTGGAATTCAGCATTTGTAATTTATTTTTTGTAGTTTTTAAAAATTTTCAGAGCATTATCTCTATCTTTTTTAATTTGATTAGAAAGTTGAACTATATTTTTGAACTTGATTTGAGATCTAAGTTTTTCAACTGGTTCAACAGATAGATTTAAACCATATAGGTCGATATCTTTATTTATTAAATGAACTTCAACTGCAGAAGGTAGTAAAGGGTTTATTGTTGGTTGAGAGCCAAGATTCATAATAGATTCAATTTTTTTGTTGGAATTTTCTATGGTTGTCCAAGATGCGTAAACACCTTCTCCAGGTAGAAATTTTCTGCCATCTATTTCAAGATTTGCAGTAGGCCATCCTATACTTTTTCCAATTCCTTTACCTTTAACAACTTTTCCATTAAAACTATAAGGCCTATTAAGAATTTTGAAAGCATTTTTCAGATCACTTTTCCCTAATAGATCTCTTATTCTGCTACTGCTGATTCTACCTTCTTTGTCTTCTAAAATTGGAATAATTTTTAGTTTAATATCCGTATCCTTAATCATATTTTTTATTGTATGTATATCTCCACTTCTTCTGAAACCAAATTTAAAATTAGCACCTACAGAAATGTTTTTTGCTTGTAATTGATTTATCAAAATATCTCTTACGAATCTTTCCGCACTTAATTTGGATAGTTCCATATCAAAAGGAATCAGAACTAATTGTTCAATCCCCAGATCTTCAAGAATAGATAGTTTTTCACTAGGGAGATCAAGTCTAAGACGCGTCTCTTTGTAAAGAACTTCTCGGGGATGAGGCCAGAAGCTCGCAATTGTTGGGATATATTGATTTTCTTCAACTACACTTTTTATTAATTGTCTGTGGCCAGCATGAAGGCCATCAAAACTTCCAATAGCTATTGAGGTAGGGCTCTTAACTTCAGATGGCGATATTAAAGAGATCAAAAGATTACGTGCAATTTTATGATTTTAGTGGCAAATTTGGATTGATTACAGTTTATTCAATCAAATGAATGTCTGACAAAATGGATTTTCAGTCCCTTTCATTTGGAATGCGGCGCATTGGATGGATACGCTTTTGGGTTCAGTCCATTTTAGGTGTTGTTGTTGCAGCTGTTTTGCTTTTTTCAAATGTTGTAAATAACAGCGAAGGACAGCTTGGCTTAGCGCCTGGTCTATCACTTACAACAATATCCCTGATTTTACTACTTTTTAGTCTTTGGCAAGGTTGGTTAATAGTTAGAACAGGAAGAGCAATCGCAAGCAACGCAAGACCCTCAAGAGGACAAACCGGTAAATTGATAAAACGAGGCCTAATAGTTGATTTATTTGGAATTTTGTTTGGATTAATTGGATATCAAGCTCTTATGGGAGCATTATTTATACAAGCATCCTCTCAAACAACTGGACAATTGATAACAGCGACATCTGATATCCCAATTACTGGTCTTGAAATATTATCAGTTCTCAGTAACACGCAAGTTATCGCTGCTCATTTTTTTGGACTTTGCTTTTCTTTATGGCTATTAAGAAGGATTTACAAATGAATTATTAATTTTAGGTAAGTCATCTAAATTACCTCTCCAAAATAAATCTGGCTCTACAGGTGTAAGAGATATTTTATTTTCTTGTATTTGAGATACATCGCTAGGCCAATTCTTAGGACCGTAACCTTTCGATTTAAGGTCTAAAACAACTTCACCTGCTAACCAATAATAATCATCACCCCTCGGGTCTTCCCTTTTGGAAAATTGATTTTTATATTTTCTTACCGATAATCTTGTCCAGGATAATTCTTTTATCTTGTTTTTTTCGCAGGGGGGTATGTTCAAATTTAATAAAAGTGAAGCTGGCCAACTATCGATAATTGCTTGTTCGGCAATATTCATTGCAATTTCTCCAGCAAATTCAAAATTTTTCCATTTAAAACTAGCAACACTTATTGCCATGGAAGGAACATTTTCTAAAGTGCCTTCCATAGCTGCAGCGACTGTGCCTGAACAAAAAATATCTGTCCCTAAATTGGGTCCGTGATTTATTCCCGATAGTACCAGATCAGGTTTATGTTCCAGGAGTTCAGATAGTGCTAATTTGACACAATCAGCAGGTGTGCCGGAACATCCCCAAGCTTCAATACCATCGTCAAATAATTCGTCAGCTTTTTCTACTCTTAATGGGGATTGTAAAGTAAGACCATGACCAGTAGCTGATCTTTCTTGGTCAGGACATACTACTTTTACCTTATGTCCTCTTTTTTGGGCTGATTTTGCTAAAGCTCTTATCCCCGCTGCGAAAACACCATCATCATTGCTAATTAATATATTTAAGGGTTTCATTAATCAAGACATTTTATTTATGGACGATATTTAAGTAATATAGAGCAATACTTATTTTTACTATATCAGTGAGTCAAATTGAATCATTAAGTCAAATTGAGGAAAAACTAAATAATCTTTCTCTAACAGCAAAAAATAATATAGATAATTCTAATACTCATGAAGAACTGGATCAATTGAGAGTTTCCTTGTTAGGGAAAAAAGGTGATTTATCAATTATTTTGAAAACAATGGGTCAATTATCTGCTACTGATAGACCAATTATTGGCCAGAAGGCAAATTTAATAAAGATAAATTTGCAAGAACTAATAACTGAAAGAAAAAATAAACTAAACAGCGAAGCCTTAGATAAAAAGATTAAAAAAGAAAAAATTGATGTAACTATCCCTTCAATTGGAACTCCCCCTGGGAATAAACATCCTTTGATTTCAACTCAAGACGAAATAATAGATATTTTTTGTGGTTTAGGATACTCAGTTGAAAGTGGTCCTGAAATAGAAACTGATTTTTATAATTTTGAGTCTCTCAACATACCCAAAAATCATCCCGCAAGAGATATGCAGGATACTTTCTACTTAGATGAAAATCGACTTTTAAGGACCCATACTTCTCCTGTTCAGATAAGGTATTTAGAGAAGAATCCTCCTCCAGTAAGAATTATTGCTCCCGGGAGAGTATATAGGAGAGATGCAGTAGATGCTACTCATTCCCCTGTATTTAATCAGGTTGAGGTTTTATGTATCGATCAAGACATTAATTTTAGTCATTTAAGAGGAACAGTTCTTACATTTTTAAAAGCCTTTTTTGGAGATATTCCTGTAAGATTTAGAGCTAGTTATTTCCCATTTACTGAACCTTCAGCAGAAGTAGATGTCCAGTGGAAAGGTAAATGGTTAGAAGTAATGGGTTGCGGAATGGTTGATCCAAAGGTCTTAGAAAAATTAGGAATAGATTCTGAGAAATGGACTGGTTTTGCAGCAGGATTAGGAGTTGAGAGATTTTGTATGGTGAGACATCAGATCGACGACATCAGAAAATTTTATACAAATGATATTAGATTCTTAGAACAGTTCTAATAGTATTTAATTTTAAATTAGGATTGTCCAACAAATTAGTTTAAGATAGTCCTAGTTTTAATTTTTTGATTGGTACGTAAAGCAGGACTAATCGTTAATGATGGAAAGGAACTAGCTGTTCAAACTGCAACTTCTGTTCAAAAAAAATTGGAAAAATCTAATTTTGAAGTTGTAAGAGTTAGTAGCTCTGGAGGGATGGTTGGTTTCGCAAATCCTGATCAACATGTTCGTCCTTTGGGATATACGAATTGTGTCCCTGATGGGTTTGATTCATCAATGGAATTTGCAATTGTTCTTGGCGGAGATGGGACTGTACTTTCTGCTGCAAGGCAAACGGCACCTGCTAAGATTCCAATTCTTACAATAAATACTGGTCATTTAGGATTTCTTGCGGAAGCTTACTTATCTAACTTAGATGAGGCTATAGATAAAATAATTGCTGGAAATTGGGATATTGAAGAAAGAACTTGCTTTATTATTAGTGTAATGAGGAATGATCAGAGGAGATGGGAGTCTCTTTGCCTTAATGAGATGGCTCTTCATAGAGAACCTCTAACAAGTATGTGTCACTTTGAGATTTCTATAGGGCGACATGCTCCTGTGGATATTTCAGCTGATGGAGTAATTTTATCTACTCCAACTGGTTCTACTGCATATTCTCTGAGTGCTGGAGGACCAGTTATTACACCTGATTGTCCAGTAGTACAATTAACTCCAATTGCGCCACATTCGTTGGCCTCAAGGGCACTAGTTTTTAATGATTCAGAACCAGTAACTGTTTTCCCTGCAACTCCTGAAAGGTTGGTAATGGTTGTTGATGGAAATGCTGGTTGTTATGTTTGGCCTGAAGATAGAGTTTTAATAAGAAAAAGTAAACATTTAGTAAAGTTTATTCGACTTGAAGATCATGAATTTTTCCAAGTTTTAAGGAATAAACTAGGTTGGGGTTTGCCCCATGTGGCTAAACCTAACAAATAATAATTATTTGAATTTATTTTTTCCCTTTTAATAAAAAAACAGGATTATTTGGTTCTAATCTCATTCCCTCGGCAATACTTAAGCTTTTATAGGTCTGAATTAAATTTAAATTTGTTTTGAAATTTTTATCTTCTAATTCCTCTTTCAATTCTTTAATAATTTGAAAGTCAATTATTGGGATGACGATAATATCTCCAATACTCATCCACTGAGCCAAGGAATTAATAATTTGAAGTTTAGTATTTTTATCACAGCCTCCAATTACTAATCTATTAGGTTTTTCAAAAGGACTTAAAATTTTTGTATTCAAGATATTATTTATGTCTTCTTCACAAATAAATTTTGGTTTAACGCCAAGCCTTTCTGAGTTTTCAAGTATTAATGCTTTTGAGCCAAACCTTTTATCGATACAAAACAAATCTAAGTTGGGACTTAATTTTAATGCCTCTAACCCAATTGATCCACAACCTGCTCCTATATCCCATATTACGCCATTCTTTGGGAGCTCTAGATCAGCTAAGATTTGAACACGAACCTCCCTTTTAGTTAATAAATTTGGTCTATCATCAAAAGTCTTAAAAATATGGTCACTGATTCCTAAAAGAGGGAGATCATCATTTGAGTAATTTTTCTTCGTTTTTGTAAGAACAACAATGTTCAAACTTGATATATCAGAGGGTAATGATTCTTTAAGATTTAATTTTCTTATATTTTCTTTATCGAAGCCTAATTCTTCACAGAGCCAAAAATCATAGAAGTTAATCAGATTTAAATCTGATAAGTTTTCTTTAATTATTTCTAGACTCTTATTATTTGAGTCTGTAATAATAGCCAAACTTGAAGGCCTTGCTTTAAGAGCCTCAACTAACTTGGTAGGATCTCTGCCGTGGATACTTACATTAACTGTATCTTGCCATGGAATCTTTAACTTACTAAATGCTAATTGAATGCAAGTATTTGAAGGGTAGAAATTTAATTCATCCTTTGAAAAGTTTTCTAGTAATATTCTCCCAATTCCAAACCAAAGTGGATCTCCTCTAGAAATTAAAATAACATCAGTTTTTTGAGATCTAAGCCAGTTAACAAGTTCGTTATTACTTTTACTCGAAAAAAATGATTTCTTGTTTAATAAACTATTTTCGCTCCATGATTTAATTTCTTCAATATATGAATTTGGAACTGCAATATTTGCTGTTTCTAAAAATAGATTTTGTGATTTGAAAGATAGATCCTCAAATTTAAAAGAGTTAATCCCAATTACATGAATTTTTCTATTAACTTCAGTCATCAATATTTATTGAAATAGAACTAAATTGTTTGAATCTTTTATTAAATTATCTTATTATTATTCGAGTTATCATACTAAATTAATTGTCTGAAAGGAGAAAGAGATTACATGATTTATTATTAACTCTAATTAATAAGGATAGTGAATTTGAGTTTATTGAAGAAGATTCTAGTGATTTAACTTCTAGCTATTCTGAAAAAGACACTTTGAATTTATCTCGAGTTATAGAAAAAAATCGTAAAATAATCAAAAGATACCAAGCTATTGTGAGAACAGCTGTAACTCTTGATGCCCTGATGGATTCTGAAAATGAAGAAAATTACAAAATCAAATAAAAAAAATTTTTTAAGGGGAATTTTACCTTTACTTTTATTATTATCCTTTGTTTTTAACCCATTAAAAGTATCTGCAGAAGTTGCAGAAACTGAAATAAATGGAGAATTAATGAATGCTAGCAGTGAATTTTTAAGGGACCTGGACTTTGAAACTTGGCAATTAGTAGCTTATAAATCACCTCTTTTTGCAGATAAATTGATCTTGAGAGTAATAGGATATCCAGGAAACCTTAGGATTGATCATCCTACCGACTTGAGAGTTGAATCAGGAAGAAAACAGTGGTTTTTAGATGATAAAACCTTACTTAATATTGAATTAGCAAATGATGGAAGACAAGCTGCTGCAGAATTCGATCTTGATGAATTGATTAAGAATTTAGATAAAAACAGACCATTAAGATTAACTTTGTCAGGAGTTTTTTCTGAGTTACCTGTTCCTCCCTTTGTTGTTAAAGAGTGGAGATCAATAAACTGAATTTGATTTTTTAAGATGTCTGAAAAAAATGTAAGCCATGCAAAATGGATGAAAAGAGCAATTTTTTTGGCTTCATTAGGCAGTAATACAACGAGTCCTAACCCTAGGGTGGGAGCAGTGATACTTGATAAGAATGGAAAGCTTATTTCAGAAGGATTTCATTACAAGGCTGGCATGCCACATGCTGAGGCAATGGCTTTTAATAATCTAAAAAAAGATGCTAAAGGTGGCTCGATGTATGTAAATCTTGAACCATGCTGCCACCAAGGTAAAACACCTCCGTGTGTAGATAAGATTATATCGTCAGGTATAGGTAAGGTATATGTATCTATTCAAGATCCCGATAAAAGAGTCTCTGGTAAAGGTATTCAGCTGTTAAAAGAAGCTGGAATTAAAGTTCACTTAGGCTTATGTAAAAAAGAATCCTTAGATTTAAATAAGGCTTTTATTCATAGGAATATAACCAAAAAGGCATTCGGTGTTTTTAAATGGGCAATGAGCATGGATGGAAGAATAGCTTTAAAAAATGGAAAAAGTAAATGGATTACTAATGAAGAATCAAGGTCATTAGTTCATTCTTTAAGAGCAGAATTTGATGCAATAATCATTGGTGGAAATACATTAAGAAGAGATAACCCACTTTTGACTACTAGAGGTTTAAAAAATCCTGAGCCATTGAGAGTTGTTGTCACAAAAAGTTTAGATCTGCCTTCGAAATCTAATCTTTGGGATTGTAATAAGGCAAAAACTTTAGTTATTTATGATTCTTCTACAGCAAATGAAAATTACCTTTCGAGGATTCCGAAATCTGTGGAGATTGAAAAGGTATCATCAGACAATCCAGATTTAATTTCAAAAATTCTTGCTAAGAGAGGCTGTAATAAAGTTTTGTGGGAATGCGGCCCAAGATTGGCGACTTCAGCGGTTAAAGCCGGCTGTATTAACGAAATGATTTCTTTTATTGCGCCAAAAATATTAGGAGGAGAAGATAATATGACCCCCTTTGGAAATTTTGAATTTAATGAAATGCATGAAATTATTAAATTAAGTCAATCACGGCTAAGTTTGATAGGTGATGATATATGCGTTAAGAGTTCATTAAAAAATTAAATTTCATTTTTCATGAAATTAAGGTGAAGTAGCGTACGGTTCTTACCCAAAAAAAATAATTCAGATACGGAATCTCTTCGTTTAGTTTATAATAAATTCAAAATTGATCACAACTATGCCAATAAGACAAGACGATAATCAACCTAATAGAAGATTTGGAATTGTAAATATAATTTTGATAGGAGTTGGAGCGTTACTTTTATTTAGTAGTCTTTTCCCTAATCAAAATATGCAAATCCCTAGAGTTCCATACTCTTTATTTATAGATCAGGTTAATGATGGAGAAGTTAAAAGAGCTTATATAACTCAAGAGCAAATTAGATATGAGTTAAATGGTGCTGAAGAGGGAGCTCCTTCAGTTTTAGCGACAACCCCAATTTTTGATATGGATCTTCCACAAAGGTTAGAGAATAAAGGGGTCGAATTCGCAGCTGCACCTCCTAAGAAACCCAATTTCTTCTCAACTATCTTAAGTTGGGTTGTTCCCCCTTTAATTTTTATCCTTGTTTTACAATTTTTCGCAAGAAGAAGTATGGGTGGAGGAGGAGCTCAAGGAGCTTTAAGCTTTACTAAAAGTAAAGCTAAAGTCTATGTGCCAGATGATGAATCAAAAGTAACTTTTGCAGATGTGGCAGGAGTTGATGAAGCTAAGGATGAATTAACTGAAATAGTAGATTTTTTAAAGAAACCAGAAAGATATACAGATATAGGTGCGAGAATACCTAAAGGAGTTCTTTTGGTTGGCCCTCCAGGAACAGGAAAAACTCTTCTTTCAAAAGCTGTTGCGGGTGAAGCAGAAGTTCCTTTCTTTATTATTTCAGGGTCTGAATTTGTCGAACTTTTTGTAGGAGCTGGTGCTGCAAGAGTTAGAGATTTATTTGAACAAGCTAAGAAAAAAGCTCCATGTATTATTTTTATTGATGAATTAGATGCTATTGGTAAAAGCCGGTCAGGTTCAATGGGAGTAGTTGGTGGTAATGATGAGAGAGAGCAAACTTTAAATCAGCTTCTTACTGAAATGGATGGTTTTGCCTCAGCTGATAAGCCGGTTATAGTTCTTGCAGCTACCAACCAGCCAGAAGTTCTTGACGCAGCTCTTTTGCGTCCAGGAAGATTTGACAGACAAGTATTAGTGGATAGACCAGATTTATCTGGTAGAAAAACTATATTGGAGATATATACAAAAAAGGTTAAACTGGCTGATTCAATTGATTTGGACTCTATTGCCCAAGCAACTAGCGGGTTCGCTGGCGCCGATTTAGCTAACATGGTAAATGAGGCTGCTTTACTTGCGGCTAGAGCTAAAAGAAAAAGTGTAGAACAACAAGACTTAAGCGAAGCTATTGAAAGAGTTGTGGCTGGATTGGAAAAGAAGAGTCGTGTTTTGCAAGATGATGAAAAGAAAGTTGTTGCTTATCACGAAGTCGGTCATGCAATAGTTGGCCATCTAATGCCAGGTGGTTCAAAAGTTGCCAAAATTTCAATTGTACCAAGAGGCATGAGTGCACTTGGTTATACTCTTCAATTGCCAACTGAAGAAAGATTTTTGAACTCTAAAGAGGAATTAAAAGGACAAATAGCTACACTTCTTGGAGGAAGATCAGCTGAAGAGGTTGTTTTTGGAAAGATTACTACTGGAGCCTCAAATGACTTGCAAAGAGCAACTGATATAGCAGAACAAATGGTTGGTACCTTTGGAATGAGTGATATTCTTGGACCCCTTGCTTATGACAAACAAGGTGGAGGTCAGTTCTTAGGAAATGGAAACAATCCAAGAAGATCTGTTAGTGATGCTACTGCTCAAGCAATAGACAAGGAGGTTAGAGATTTAGTTGACGATGCACACGAAACAGCACTAAATATTTTGAGGAATAATTTACCTCTTCTAGAATCGATTTCTCAAAAAATTCTCCAAGAAGAAGTTATAGAGGGTGAAGATCTTAAAACACTCTTAGCAGAGAGTAAAATGCCTGCATAGTAGAATTTAGGTTTTCATATAAAGTTAGATGTTGAACCCGATCAAGCTTGCAAGTAAAAATTTTCTATCAAGCTTGGATATCTCATGTGAAGAACTTCTTCATGTTTTAGAGTTGGCAAAAAATTTTAAAAATAAAGATCTAAATATAAAATTGAAAGAAAAAGTTTTAGGGTTAATTTTTGATAAGTCATCAACTCGAACTAGAGTTAGCTTCCAGGTGGCAATGTCAAGACTTGGCGGCACCACAGTTGACTTAAATCCTACTACTTCACAAATTGGGAGGGGAGAGCCAATTAGAGATACAGCAAGAGTTCTATGTCGATATTGCGATGTGCTTGCGATAAGAACATTTAATCAGTCTGATTTAGAAGAGTATGCAAAGTGGTCTTCTATCCCAGTTATTAATGCTCTCACAGATTTAGAACATCCATGTCAGGCTTTAGCTGATTTTATGACAATCAAAGAGGAATTTTTTGATTTTGATAATGTAGTTTTAACATTTATAGGCGATGGAAATAACGTCGCTAATTCGCTTATATTATGTGGCGCGTTATTAGGGATAGAAGTAAGGATTGCATGTCCTAAAGGTTATGAACCTAACTCGTTGTTGATAGATAAAGCATATGAAATATATAAGAATAAGAATTTGTTGAAGATTACTAATGATCCTAATACTGCTGTTTTAGGAGCAAATGTTCTTTATACAGATGTTTGGTCATCTATGGGTGAAGAAAATCAAAAAGATGAGAAAGAAAAAGTTTTTAATGGTTTCACTATTGACAGTGATTTAGTTAGTAAGGCTGATAAAGATGCAATTATTCTTCATTGCCTTCCTGCGTATAGATCCAAAGAGATAACTGATGAAATATTTGAAAGTCACAAAAGTAGAATTTTTGATCAAGCGGAAAATAGATTACATGCTCAACAAGCTCTTTTATCTTGCATTCTCCAGTAGAAAAACTTGCGAACTAATTAATAAAAGGGTACAAATGTATTAGAGTACATTTGTTTTATGGAAACCTCCTTAGGGGACGATCTTACCCAAGCTCAGAATGAGCTCTATGGATGGATAAAAGAATATATGAAAAACTTTAAACATAGTCCATCTATCAGACAAATGATGCAAGCTATGGGATTAAAATCTCCAGCTCCAATTCAAAGTCGCTTAAAACATTTGCAAGAAAAGGGTTACATCTCATGGCAAGAAGGTAAAGCAAGAACAATGCAAATAGTTGATGAAATCGTAGAAGGTGTACCAATTATGGGTTCAGTCGCAGCTGGAGGTCTAATTGAAACTTATTCTGATGTTCAAGGGAATTTAGATATTTCTGATGTTTTAAAAAATAAAAATGTTTTTGCCCTTACAGTTAATGGAGATTCTATGATAGATGCATGTATTGCAGATGGAGATATGGTTTTGATGGAGCCAATAACAGATTCATACTCTCTTAGAAATGGAACTATCGTTAGTGCAATGGTTCCAGGTCTAGGAACAACTTTAAAATATTTTGTTAAAAAAGAAGGAAAAATATTTCTTGAAGCAGCGAATCCAGCTTATGAACCAATTGAGTTAAATTTAGAAGAAGTTGTTTTTCAAGGAAAATTATTGGCTGTTTGGAGAAAAGTTTAATTTTAGATAAATTCATATTTTGAAAATATAAATATTAAGGGTTCAATTGGTATATTTGTATTTAGTGGGGCCATAGCTCAGCTGGTAGAGCACCTGCATGGCATGCAGGGGGTCAGCGGTTCGAGTCCGCTTGGCTCCATCCATAATTTCGCTAGATGTAGCAAATATTTTGGAGAATTTCTTATATCCAATCGATAGTATAAAATATGCTTAAATAATTCTATTTTAAGCAATTGGATTAGTAGAGATAACCCTCGTAAATAGGTAGAAGAATAAATGATTGATGAGTTGTTAATTTTAGATGAAATTGAGCTTTTTAAAATGGATTAATCAATAAAAGGTCAACTTTTCTAGAAATTGTTAAAAAAGGATTTTTTTTAATTATTTTTAGGAAATAATGTCACTTA
>CACGBL010000025.1:0-16020 GCA_902571355.1 uncultured Synechococcaceae cyanobacterium
AAAATAGAGCTAGGAGTAGAGCTAGGAACTAATTAGTTCTAAAAAAACCAATAAATAGCACTGAATTCTTATCTCAATTCAGTTGCTATATCAAGAATTTATCAATGCTATAAATGAAGTCTTATGTATTTCTCAAAAGTTAGCACTAGTGCTTTGGGAGTACTAGGTCGCGGGTTCGAATCCTGTCGCCCCGATTGACATTTAAGTATTCTCAATATTCTTTTTAGCTATTAAATAACGATTATTTGTATTGCTATATCTTACTTATGTCTTTTGAATTAGAGATATTCTTGAAAACTAACAATCTATTTCATTAGGATATATTCAGATAATCTTTAAAAATACGTACCTACTAAGCAAATTATTACCTCTAATTTTCTCTCCATTAGGGATTGTTTTAATCCTATTATCATTTTTCATTTTTAGAAAAAAAGTAAAATTTATTTATTCAGCATTTATTTTCTTAATTATTTTTAGCAATGGATTATTTGCTGATATTTTGTGGCGATTATTAGAACATCCATGGGAAAGATTAGATTATTCTTTAGTTGCTCCTTCAGATGGGATAGTTGTTTTAAGTGGTGGGAGACATTTGCCTCCAGGAAATGCAAAAATAATTGAATGGTACGATCCAGATAGGTTTTTTGCGGGGATAGATCTTTACAAGGCGAATAAATCAAATAGGTTGATTTTTACAGGAGGAATAAATCCTTTAAGTTCTGATTTGCCTCCAGAGGGAGATATCTACATTAAGGAAGCTATTTCAATGGGGCTTCCAAAAGAAGACTTATTTACCACATATCCTGTTAATAATACTCTTCAAGAAGCCAAGGCAATTAAGAAATTACTTAATAATGAATCACCATTAATTCAAAGTAGAATCATTCTAGTGACAAGTGCCTTTCACATGAAAAGGGCAAAAAAAGTTTTTGAAAGTGAAGGCATAAGTGTCCAACCATATCCTGTTGATTTTAAAAGTAATAAAAGTTTTATTTCTTCATTACGCAATCCATTAAGCTGGATGCCCAGTTCCTATTCTTTAAATAAAAGTTCTAGAGGAATTAGAGAAATTATTGGAAGATTTATCTATGGAGCTTGGAGATAGATTTTTAAATAACCTCTTCATAAGAAATTATTTAGCGATTAAATAATAAATTGCTTATTTAACCTAATTAGCCTTTCTATTTTTTAGTATATGTATGTTAAATATCCAAAATAATGAGTAAGTTTAAAGATAACTTTTCAAGCGAAAGTTTTTATCCAGATAGTAATTATTATCTTGACCAGGACAATTTTCCTAAAGAGAACCCAATTTCAAAAGTTCAAAAATCCAATATAGAAGGCGATTTTGAATGGCCAAATACCTATTGGTTTATTGCTGAAAGAACAAATGGAAGGCTTGCAATGATAGGTTTCATGGCTGTCATTATTAACTACACCTTATTCGGATGGATAGCTTATCCAATACTTTAAATGAGTAATTCGAATTTTGACAAACATGGTGTTGATAATTCTGGAACACATTGGCTTCAATATGCTGCGTTTGTTTTAACTGCATTTGCTATTTATTTTGGCTGGGCATTTTTCAATGATGCTAATTTCCACCATTTCGCCATAAAAATATTCAAATTCTGGAATTGTAATGGATATAACCCATTAGGTTATTGCGTGATGCGTTGGAAAGTAGACTTTTATCCTTAAAAAAGTAACGGACAGGTCTTATTGGCTGGTTAATTCAAATAGATCAAGGATAAAAAGGTTTATAGAAAATACAAGTAATAAAGATCAATTTTTTAAATATATGTTATTAATTCTGGAAAGGTTACTTCTAAATAGGGCAAAGAACCACCTGTCATGACAACCAGAGAAGAATGGAAAAATTAATTGCTCAGGGTTGGAGAAGAACTGAGGAAAATTGGACAAAAAAAAGAGAGCTAAGACTGTTAATTTTTAATAGGAAGTTAAATAATACTCAATTACCAACCAATGTCGATTCGATTAGTAAGAGTTTCATACTATTTAAATTATTTCTACCAAAGTCGAAAAGTATAAATCTTGCATTTTTGCTAACCAATTTTCTTTAGCTGCATAATTACTTTTATTGGTTTTTATTATTCATATGTTTTTGAGGAGTTTTCGAGTAATCTATTTAATTCCAAAAGTTCTTCTTTACTAAGTTCTCTATATTTTCCTTTTGGCACGTCTAACTTAATATTCATAATTCTTACACGCTTTAATGATCGTACTCTATATCCTAAGGACTCACACATTCTTCTAATCTGACGGTTAAGTCCCTGTGTGAGTATTATTTTAAAATTTCTTGGACCCAATTGTTTAACTAAACAATTTTTAGTTATTGTGTCTAATATTTCAACTCCATTACTCATACTTTTAATAAAGTCGCTATTAATAGGACGATTAACTTTTACAATATATTCTTTTTCATGATTATTTCTTGCTCTGAGTATTTTATTTACGATATCTCCATCATTAGTTAAGAAAATCAATCCCTCACTGAGCTTATCTAATCTTCCGATGGGGAAAATTCTTTTAGGATATTTAATGAAATCTATTACATTATTTGGTTCTACTTTTCTATCTGTTGTACAAACAATTCCTACAGGTTTATTAAAGGCTAAGTATATGTTTTTTTGTCTCTTTGATTTTTCTATTCTTTGACCTTTAACTTCAACTTGGTCACTATCTTCTACTTTAGTTCCAATTTCTGGAATTTTGCCATTAATGGTTACCTTTCCTTCTAGGATTAATCTATCTGCTTCTCTTCTAGAACAATAACCTAATTCACTTAAATATTTATTTATTCTGGTAGCCATTTTGGATGTTCAATTTTTATCTGCACTAAAAAAATAATTTACTAATCTCCTAATATTTTAGATCAGATGTCAATTTTAGTTAATATTCTCATTATTGAATTTCAGATTTTTTTCATCAGTAATTTATACCACAAAGATCTAACTCTCTTTTTAAATCCAATTTTTTTCAATTTTCCTCCATCCCTTAGAAAGTAATCTTTCATAAATTTCTCTAGCTAAATCTATTTCAACAGAAACTGTATTTGTCATTATTGGTGGTTTGTTTCCTAATCCCCCCACTATTTTTCCAGTATCTATAAACATATATTCAAAAACTCCATCAATACTCTTATCGTTTTTCATAAATCTTTTAACTTCTGACCTGTTTGAATTAATCAACCAATAAGATTTAGCCATTAATCTAACCTTGGAATTAGTAAGCCTTCCATTTAAAACAAACTCATTTGATCAGTTTCTTTTTTATTTACATCCTCTACTAGCCAACCATCAGGGGACCAACTCATCATAATTGCAAATAATCCTTTTAATTCATCTGCATCTTTAACTTGCTCTGTCCATTCTTCCTCATATCCATTAGGAACGATCACAGGCATGCGGTGATGTAAAGGTTTAATTAAATCATTTGGTTCAGTTGTTAAAACGCAACAACTCTCAAGTTCTGCTCCATCTGGTGAAGTCCACTTACTCCAAATTCCGCCCAACCAAAAAGTCTCATAATTCGATTTTCGAACACGATATTTTTTTTCAAAAAAACCACTCGCTGGTATTAGGCACCTTTTACGCTTCCAACTTCCAATAAATAATTTTTTTTCTTCTACGGTTTCTGATCTTGCATTAAATGGTTTTGGTCTCTCTTTATCAAATGGATCTTTCGCCCAAGGAGAAACAAAGCCCCATTTCATAAAAGTAGTTTTAATTCTTCCTTCGTTTTTAATTACAAGAACAGGATCATTAGGTCTTATTAGATTTTGAGTCTCATATTTAGAATCAAGTTCACTTGGATAATCTTGCTTCAAAACCGTTGGCAAATTCTCAAATTTAGTTTTCAGCTCAAATCTTCCGCACATTGATTTTTAAAATATTTTTAAAACTCACTAAAAAACAGTAAATTTACCTTATTTTAGATCTACTTTCAATTTTTCTCAAAAAAAAGAATTTCTGATCGTAGAAAAGTTTTTTATCTAAATAATTAAAAGAAAATATAGATATTGAAAAGCTTCCTCAAATTTAATTTGAATGATTCAAAATTAAATTATGACAGATCCCATTTTATATTTATCTATGTTATTGGGGCTTGGAGGAGTTTATGTATTAATTTCCTCCTTCCATGATGATGACGATGGTGATGATGATGGAGAAAAATATATTTATAATCTCGAACAAACTTATTTAGTTAGATAGTTTATTTGTTTATAAAAACCTTTATCTTTAAAAAGTTTCTTGCAAAAACAGGCTGAAACTAAAAATAGTTTTATAGGAGTAACGAAAATATTTTCTTTCTTTGAAAATTCTACTTGTTCATTATATTAATTTTTAAATTAAGTTGTTGGTCCTCTATCCGTATATGTTTGTGCCTTAAACCGTACATTTTTATTAGTCGATTGGTAAGCATGCCTAGTTAGAACTTAGTAGTAACGGAGATAAATTAAATGCCTTCAACTCCAATAAAATCTTGTAATAAATATGTGTTGAGTTACAAAGATTCAACAAATAAGACACATGAAGTTGGCTTCTACGCTCGCGATGCATACGATTGCCTAATGCTTGCGAGAGAGTTCAACACTTACGTACATGACAATCCAGGATCTGTTATCAGAATCCAACAAAAATTTTAGTAAATCAATTATGAATTTAAAAAGATCACCATTCGCAATTCAAGATAAAAATGCAAGAGATCTTGATAACGCAAAAGATTATCCAACAATTGCAGATTTAATGAGAGAACAGAAAGTTCCACAAGATTACGCAAATACAGTACACCATCGAAGAGATTTAGACTCTCTCGGTTAGTTTACTAGAATAGCTATTTACTAATTTTTAAAAATTAACGATTATAGTTAATGCGATTTGCAATTCATTCATAAGATAATATTTTCTTCCTCAAGTTTTTTTTTAAGTTCTATGGGCATATATGCAATATCTTTTTTTATTGCATTAATCGCATCTCTATACTTTTCAGGTTCAGCTAAAAGCATTTTTATTAAATTATATTGACTTTCAACTTCTTCAGAAGAAAATTTTCCCATAAAAAATAGTTACCACTCTTTTATTTTAGATCAACAGTTAAAAACCTAAAAGATTAACAATTAGTTAGAGGCTGCTGCAATTTCTTTATGGACGGAAAGAAATTCTTTATCCGTTAGAACTGGTGTAACTTCAATTTCTACGCCAAAATTATCGACCCAGATACTACTCCATTTCCAAATGTTCTGATGGTTTGAAGATTCAACTATTGCCCAACCATTAGCCCCTTCAGGATTTACTACTCGATTAAGAACTTTAAACCCATCAAATTCATCACCTTCGCATCCTCCTTCCACAAAACCCGCAAAAGCTTCGGCCCCTTGCATATGACTTTCTTGATCTGGAAATTGCCAGTGTACGATGTAAGTTTGCATGAATAAAGTAATTTTTTTAATTATTAATTATCGAATCTAAAAATTAAATAAAAAGTCTTTAAACACTAATTAAAAACTCATAAGCCTTAAAGGCAAACAAACAAAAAAAAAGACTCTTACGAGCCTAGGTGATGGGGACTCCTATAATGACAAATTAAACAGAAACAAACAACCCCATCAATAGGTAATTTTAAATACTTACAAACACCATATGTAGTGCTAAGATTTTAAAAAGGCTGGGTGATGGGGATTATCCCGCTTTTTGATTGGGGCGAAGCTAACGCCCTTTTTTTATGGAAAAATTTACTTTAATCAATAAAGCCAGATCGAGGATTAAAGTATTTGAACCTTTTGATGAAAGTTCTAAGAACCCTTCTATGATTAATGCAATTTTAATCTCTTATGGTTGTTTGCTTAAGCGATCAAGTAATCCAGTTATGGAAGGCTCAAGGGTTGAATCTATCGAAGAGGCGAGAAAGGAATATAAAAAACTATTAGAGGAAGGGTGGAAAAAAACTTATCGATTCAACAGTTTTTTAAAAAAATGGTGAATATTTATTTTACCTAAAATTTGACATTATTAAAAATTAATTGCTAGATAAGCTTCAGAATGGAAGATTGAACATGAAAAATGAGATTTATTCAAATTTTAAAGATTCAGATGCTTTGGAAAGTTTTTTTGAATTTACAACTTCTTGTATCATCAATAGTGGGGGAGTAGATTGCACTACAGCATGTTATGCAAAACATTTAGAACCAAACAATATCGTTTACCCTTTAATATTTTCATAAGCAAAGCTTATTTATAATTGTTATATTTCATTGATGTTATTACCTCCTCCTCAAGTTATTTTTGGACTATTGCTTTTATCTATAGCAGTAGTTCTCATCTGGGATATCAGATACAATCCTTTTGGAGAAGACGAAGACGGAATTTAATCTTCAACTAGGAAGCTGATTTGTAGGTGGCGCGTGAAATTGCCGTTTCTTTCTTTTGAGTCTTTTGTAAGCGACTAAAGAGCCTAAAAATAACAATGTAATAGCTATTGAGTTAATCATATCAAGTAGTTTTATATATATAAAAACAAATATGTTCTAAATATCAATGACTAAAGTTATTATTTTAAAAAGTGGTTAATTATGGACTAATTTTTAATATTTAGCTTTTTCATTAGGTACCTAAAACAACCAAGAGAAAATGCTTATCTGACCAAAAGTCATTACTATGCAATAAGAATCACTTTTTCTTATTTCTCATTTGATATTGCAGAACAGCTTTTAGATGTTGTACTTCTTTTTCTAAAGTCTCAATTCTTTTTTCTAGTTCTTCATTAGTTGCCATATTTTATAAAGATAAATTCATTCATATTTATACTATTAAAAAACGACTTTTTACTCATAGTAAATGTCTAATAAGTAATAGAACCTATTGATGTGCATAATCTCTCTAGATAAATTATGCAGAGTATAAATTTAGGGGTAATTTATGAGTGGAGATTATGAGACACTAGAAATAAATCAACCTAAAATTACATATCTTCAGAAAAGATCCGAAAATAATACAGAATGGTTAGATGAATTAATCAACCAAATTGAAGATATGAAAAACAATATATCCAAATCTGCTTAATGACAGAAAAAGAGTTGAAGGAATTAGAGGAATTTGCAAAAGAAAATGGATACAATGACGAGCTAAAAGATATATATTTAAGGGAAGTTATTGACAGAAATAAAAAATACGAATGAGATCTAATTTTCGACCAAACATTCGACTTGCTGCAAACATTCTTTTAGTTGTTGGTACTTTTGCAATTGCTTTAAAGATTACTCCAATAGCGGAGGTATATAAGGAAAAAAATTTATGTATTAAATATTTAAAACATCAAATAGATCGAGACAAACTTATCAAAAGACTAAAAATAGTTAAACAAGCAAACCCATCTAGTATTTGTGACTCTATCCTCAAAAGTTAAAAATGCGTATTGTTCTTAGAAATTTTAAATTTTTTATTTTTTTATTTTTCTTATCTCTAAATTTCAATAATTATTCTCTTGCACATATGAGGGGTACATTTCTTTCTGAGGAGGAAGCTGAAAAAAGGGCTTTAGAACTTGGTTGCGAAGGAATACATAAGAATCAAGATAAATGGATGCCATGCAAAAACGAAAAAGAATTACATATATATTTGAGGAAATAGATGAAAAAATTAAAAACAAATCAAAGAAAAATTCACAGAAAAATAACCGCAATTTCAGCAATCCCCTTACTAATTACTATTGTATCTGGGACTATTTATAGTATTCTTCAACCATTAGGAGTAGATGCTTTTTGGTTAATAAAATGGCATACGGGTAATTTTGGCATTATTAATTTGCAACCTTTTTACTCGATATTTCTTGGTCTAGCTTCAATAATCTCAATAATATCTGGCGTTAAACTATTACAAAAAAAATCTTAGATATATTCTAAGCCAAGCCAAAATCTAACTAATTAATACTATTTGCGCCCCCACTTACTAAGAAAATTATCGCTCCTAGTGCCATTGTTGCTACACCCATATAAGGGTATTTCTTAATTCTTGATTTAGTAATTGGAAGCCATGAAAGGTATCTATCAGATTTATTTAATTCATTTTTTTGTCTAGGTGGCAATCCTAATTCCTCTCTTCTTTTAGCTTCGCCCATAATCTTAAATTTGTTTATGTATCAATATTAAAAATTATGTTCTACACCTGCGAGTTGACTTTATTAAAAACAGAGGTCCTTTGTAGATAAACAAATTATTTAAAATTTATTTAGCCTTCTTTAAATATAGATTCTTTGTATTTGCCTGATCTGATGTAAATAACAAAATTAAGATAGTTCCAACTAGAAATGAAAAAATCATTGTCAAACCAACAACTTCAACCATTTCACTAGGCAGATAATTTAGAAACATTAATGAATAGATCTCTTATCTTAAACTTAGCAATTGTATTTTTTATGTAAAGTAAGTATTCATCCTTAAATTTCTAAAAGAACTTTCAGAGACTTTTTAATCTTTATTTATTTTTATTTGCGGGACAAATCTAGTTCTAGTCGATCACAATTTTCTTACTTAGCTATTCCTACTTTCTTAAGCAATTTCAGGTAAGGCAGGGCCCAATTACCAAAGGTAAAAGAGATTGTCGTATTTTTTGTAGTTGGAAATAATGTTTTAGAACGTGTAGAGGCTAATTTAGAAAATATCTTAATAGTCTCTACTTCTAGATTATCCATATACAATTTTTTTTGAACACCGCGATCTTTCTTTTGGGGCAAATAATTTTCTATAAACCATAAAACTTGTTCTAAATTTGATTTATTAGGTGCGGTTTTAATTCGTTTATTTTTCTTTTTAAACATATGTATTTAACTCTTAATTACTAAATTAAATTTGCCATTTATATAATTTAAATCAATAGTAAAAGCATCAAAATTATGTTCTTTATTATTAATCGATAATCGAAAAAATAAATTAATAATTACGTTGTTTTTATAAAAATAAAAAAAGAGAGGGATAAAACCCCCTCTATATTGATCAGTTTCAAAAAAGAATTTAATTTTTTTAGTCTTTCAATTTAATTTCTTTTTGTGTTTTCCTGATTCTTTCTTCAAAGACAGATCTCCTGTATGGAGTAACTTCTCCACTTTTAGTAGCCAAAAGTTGGGCTTCATATTGCCTATTGGCTCTTTTGATTTTTTCTCTTATTTGTAAGAGGTTATTCATGGTCTTTTGCAGTTAATGAGAATCCCGTTCCCTACTCCCATTTCATGCGTCCAGAGATATAAACTTGGATGAACGTAAATGAACAATAACATCTTTAAAAAAATTCTGCGAGAGTAATTTTTACTAAATTTTTCTCAAAAAAATAAATATTGAATAGATAGTATAAACAAGATTTTAATATTTCCTAAATTAGGATAAGAAAATTGTTTGCGACCCATCATTATTATCCTGAATCACTATTTTTTTATTAGGGAAAATATCTGATAATATTCTTTTCAAATTTGAATTATCTGAATGAATTATATTACTCATATTTTTTGAATTGATTTTCCAATTTTCATCTACAAATAGTTCTTTATCATCGCCTTTTTCATTCTCCAGTGATGTCTTATTTAGAATCTTAAGTAACAGTTCTGAATCATAATCCTTAAATTCTTCAGGGCCCTCTTTTAAATTTTTAATCATTATTTAGAAATCTAATGTTTCTAAATCTTGCATAAGAAATTTGAAGAATACAAGGTATTAATTACCTAAAAATTTCTCTTAAGATAAAAAATCCAGATGCAATTAAAATAATTTTCTTTAGAAAATTTAATTCCAAAATAGCTAAAGAATGATATTTAAAAAGATTAATTAATCATTTACAACATTTATTTACTTGTTAGGTTGCAATTAAGGGAATAAGAAAAGATGCCAAGAGTAATTAACAAAAAAATTAGACTTTTAAGATGGTTAAACTCAGGCATGATACTACCATTTATCATTATGGCTGCATCCTCATCAATCATTCTTTATGGTGTTTTATTTATCCTAATAAAATAGTTTTTTAATTTAAGCAGCTAAGTTTTCCTCAGATTTAGACATAATTATTGCAGCTTTTTTTAATAAACTAACTACTTCTTTTCTTCCAACTGCATTATCAGCTTGACGCATTATTTCATAATATTTTTTATTTATTTTCTTCATAAATAGTTTTAATTTAATCTAAAATTACAACACCATATGATGGTGTCAACTGTAAATAATTCTCATATATTATTTCTTTGATTATTTTTGCACAATAAAAATTGCTAATTTTTTATCCTTCAAGTTTTTTTAATTGATGATGCCAAAAAATCATAAATATCAAAATTAATAATCCTTTTAATTAAGCTATATTGAAGGATTTGAAAAGATAAAATAAACCTCCGATTAGGATCAATATTGCAGTTCCATAAAAAAGAAAAGGGATAATTGGATATTTATACAATGTAGACCTTACTTTTTGTTGTATGGCTTTTTTATCAAGTTGAGGCAACTTTATATCTTCAGTTTTTTCTCTAGGCGGAATACCTAAGTTTTTTCTTCTCTTTGCCTCTCCCATAATTAATACTAAGGTATTCCCATACATTTTAAATAATTGTTATCAGCTAAATCTAAAATTTGATTCCATTCTTCATGAGATGTTTTCAAATTATTTTTAAAATCTTTTTCAAATTTAAGAATACACCTTTTTTCTATATTTTCTGGAGAATTATAATTTCTTAAAAAAGAAACACTCAAATAAGATAATGATGAAAAAACTATAATTATTTTAGCAATCCTAAAATTATTCATATCTAAAATGATATTGCCTTATAAAAAAATAAGGTACTTATAGGTTTTATAATTAATTTAATCTATTAAAAACAATTATCAAATGATAAATTCGGTGAATTTTAACCATTTGCCTATTCAGGATTTGGTTGTTTCAGGGTTAATAATCTTTATAATGTCGACGATTATTGCCAATATTTACGACCCATTATTAGGAATAACTTATGCATTTGGGAATATACTTACTCTTACCTTTTTGAGCTGGTTATACAAAGAGACTTGGAGTGATCCAAGGAAATAAATCTAATAAAGAAAAAAGATAAATAAAAAACTACTTCTGTATTTTTAATTTCGAAGAATACTTTAAATTAACTATATACGTTGCAAGAAGAGAGAGTATCAAAAAAAATAATAAGCTTTCCAAGGTAGATTGGGGCATAACCATGAGTAGTACCAAAAATGATATATCTTTAAAGAAACGAATTATGAAAAAAAATCAACCCTTTCATCATTTTTTATTCTCAAACTTATAAATTTAATTTATTTTATAAATCTCTGAGATTTAGATTGATTTTAATTTGAAAAATATTTTTCAGCCCTCCTAAAGGCTTTTACTGCTCCTTTATAATCAAGACTTTTTAATTTTTCCTTACTTTTTTGTTCCAGCATTTTTACTATTTGATTTCTCTTTATTTCATCAATTTTCAGCTTATGATCGAAAATAAGATCAAATTTTGAGGAATACAATCTAGATAATTCTTCTCTATATTTTTCAATAATTTTTTCATCACAAGATTTGGATTTTAAAATTGCATTAGCCTTCATTTTGTCATCTATTGCTCCTTTAAAATTTCCTTGTTTAAATTTCTTCTCACTTGATCTAGTTAGCTTAATAATATTTCCCAATATCAATTCATTAGAATCTTTCATTTATTCATCTGAGCCTAGGTTAATGCTATCAGAATAAAGAAAAAACAACTTATTTTTTTAATACTCAAATAATTAAATAATTAACCAATAACAAGTCCTTTTTCAAGAAGTAAATCGAAAACCTCTACACTTTTCGTTTTCCCAAATTTAGGGGGCTTATGTAAATCTAATATTTCAGCAAGGCACATAATCCAATAAGTATCCTTTTTTAAATTTAGACCTTCACAAATATGGGTGGGGGCCGATTCAAAACAGCCAAAATCTGTTGATATATTAATATTCATGATTTGAGTTTCAAGTTCCAGACTTAAAAGTTCTATTTCTTGCTCAGAAAGGGATGTCCCAAAAGAATATGATTCAATTAAAAGTTGATAATTCATAAAAGATTTATTTTTTCAAGAAATCCATCGAGTTATTTTTGTCCCCGCATAAATATGCCCTGAAGCTTCAACAATAGGTTTTGTTTCAGGATTCATAAAAATATCGTACAGAACATTTTCTGGTCCTTGAAAAATTACAGTTGCCCTTTTAGGATCATCTTTTGATTTACCTATATAAAATGTTGTAACTCCCATTTCTTTAAACATCGACTGCTGTTCCTCAGCATTCATATGTGATTCATATTGTTCAAACGTATTACTTAGTTGAAAATCTAGAATAGTCGTTTCAATAGTCATAGCAATAATGAGATTTTTTTTAGATTTTAAATCTTTTTGCAAAAAAAAATAATTGAATAAAGATTAGTTTTTATTAAGCAATGTATTAACTAATTTTTATTTATGGGTTATAAATCAACTATAAAAAACAGATTTTAATTTTGGATACAAAAATTTCTCCAAGAGAACAATGGACTAGTAAGTTGGGATTCATTCTTGCTGCTGCTGGTAGCGCAGTAGGTCTCGGTAACCTTTGGGGTTTCGCCTACAGAGCCTCTCAAGGTGGAGGTGCTGCTTTTGTACTTTTATACATACTAATAGTTTTAATTGTATGCCTTCCGGTATTTGTTGCTGAAATGGCTTTAGGAAGAAACGCCACTGCCAGCACATTGCTTGCACCAGTAAAGTTAGCTGGAAAAAATTGGTATCCACTAGGAGTTCTTTTCTTTATAGCTCCCTTGGGAATAGCATCATATTATTCAGTCATTATGGGGTGGACCGCAGATACCTTGTTCCATTCATTATTTTTTGGATTACCAAAAGATTTAAGTGAAGCAGAAGCTTTCTTTGGCTCAATTAGTAGTGGTAGCAGTGTTTTATTGGGGCACCTATTAAGTCTTGTTCTTACAGCCATAATAGTTTCATCAGGGATAAAAAAAGGAATCGAAAAGGTGACACGATTCTTTATGCCTATACTTTTTATAATTCTCCTATCGCTAGCAATATGGGCCACTTCACTTTCAGGCGCATGGGAAGGATACAAAACATTTTTGTTTAAGTTTGACTTTGATGAATTAAGGAACCCTCAAACAATAAGAAATGCTTTTACACAAGCTTTTTTTTCATTAAGTTTAGGAATTGGAGTTATGGTAACTTATGCTTCCTATTTAAATAAAAAGAGTAATCTTCCAAAACTAAGTGTTGGAGTTGCTTCTTTGGATACTCTGGTAGGTCTTATGGCAGGACTTATTACTTTTCCTATCGTTTTAACCTTTGGCTTAAGTGATGCTATTTCTGAATCAACAGTTGGTGCCTTATTTATATCAATTCCTACGGGCCTTGGTTCATTTGGAGCGGTTGGTAGAATTGTAGCTGTTGCATTTTTTGCACTAGCTTATATTGCAGCAATAACTTCCTCTGTTTCATTATTGGAAGTTCCAGTTTCATCTTTAATGGATAAATTTGGTTTTAAAAGAGAAAAATCTGTTTGGCTGATAACTCTTTTCCTGTTCTTAGCAGGAATTCCTTCTGCATTGAACTTAAACATTCTTGGAACTATTGATTCAATTTTTGGAGGCGTATTACTTATCTTTGGTGGATTCTTGGTTACTTTCTTTATGGGATGGGTAGTACCTGGAAAGTTTAATGAAGAACTTAGTGATTCAAAAGTAGGAATCAAAACGACACGTTATTTGAAATTCATGACAAGATGGGTTGCGCCCCCAATTATTGGTTTTGGACTATTTATTAGTGTGTTTGATTTGCTCAAAGGATGGGTAAGTTAGAAAATTATTACAAGTAATATAGTGCGGAATTAAGGGGGGTGGTATAAGTCGATCAACAAATTAAGTATTAAATTTTAACTTATATAAAATCTCAAACGTATCGGCAAAAACCATCACTAATAGAATCCATATAAAATACATTTAGGTGTTTAATTTAAAAAAATTAGAACGCCTAAAAGAATAGTAAACAAATTTGATGTCAACCAAATCTGATTCATTAAAAGGAAAGCTTACAGAAAATTTTTCCGAATTTTCTCAACTATCTGACTATTCTTTTATGAATTCTCTTAAAGCAGATCCTCAATCAACAAAAGATGGAAATGATCATAAGCCGCGTTCAGTATATTCAGGTCATTATGTACCAGTTGTGCCAACTGCTATTCCAGAACCAGAATATATTTCCCATAGCAACAAACTTTTTAAAGAACTAAGGCTAAGCTCAGATCTTACTAAAGACGAGAATTTTTGTCGTTTTTTCTCAGGTGATATTTCTGTTGCTAATTATCCAATGAGTCCTGTTGGTTGGGCAACAGGTTATGCATTATCAATTTACGGAACTGAATATACCCAGCAATGTCCCTTTGGCACCGGCAATGGTTATGGCGATGGCAGAGCAATTTCTGTTTTTGAAGGTTTATTCAATGGGAAAAGAATGGAAATGCAACTTAAAGGAGGAGGTCCAACTCCCTACTGTCGTGGAGCAGATGGCAGAGCTGTTTTAAGATCTAGCGTTCGAGAATTTCTCGCACAGGAATTAATGGATGCCTTGGGAATCCCTACCTCAAGATCTTTAACACTTTATGTCTCACGTTCAGAAATAGTTAGAAGACCGTGGTATTCCAAAGGTTCCAGATATTTTGAACCTGATATCATGATTGATAATCAAGCGGCAATTACTACGAGAGTCGCTCCATCTTTTTTACGTGTAGGCCAGATTGAACTTTTTGCAAGACGAGTTCGTAATAATGCGCATGGTGAGGCCCTCAATGAACTAAAGATGATAGTTCAACATCTAATTGATAGAAATTATAAAGATGAAATTGAATATAAGATTTCAATTGAAAGTAAAGTAATAAAACTGGCTTCTTTATACAGATCAAGACTTATATCACTTATAGCCAACTGGATGAGAGTTGGTTATTGCCAGGGTAATTTCAATAGTGATAATTGTGCTGCTGGAGGTTATACCTTGGATTATGGCCCCTTTGGATTCTGTGAATTATTTGATCCAAGATTTCAACCATGGACAGGTGGAGGTGAACATTTCTCGTTTTTTAACCAGCCTTCTGCAGCGGCAATCAACTTTAAAACATTCTGTTCATCTCTTAGACCGTTACTTTCACAAAGCAAACAAGCTCAAGAAAAGTTAGATCAAATAGAAAAGGACTTTTCCGAATTAATGAATAAGGAATTGATGAAAATGTGGGCAAACAAGCTTGGTTTAGATTATTACAACGAAACTTTAATAAATGAATTATTTAATCTCATGGTCATTTCAAAAGCAGACTATACAATTTTGTTCCGCAAACTCTCTGAAATCCCTGATAACTTAGATTCTTTAAAAGACTGTTTCTATCTACCAATTAATGACGAGCTCAATAATAGGTGGGAAGTATGGCTTCAAAACTGGCAATCAATCTTGAAGAAAGAGGGAAATATTAAAGCGAAATCAGCATCAATGAAATCCCTTAATCCAGTCTATACTTGGCGCGAATGGATGGTCGTTCCCGCATATGAAGAAGCTGAAAAAGGAAATTACAAAAAAATAAAAGAGTTACAGGATGTCTTTAGCAATCCATATATAGAACAATCCTCAGAAATAGAACAAAAATATAATCGACTAAAGCCAAGTCAGTATTTTAACTATGGAGGAGTATCTCACTACAGCTGTTCTTCATAAAAGTTTAATCCTCATACTGATAGAACAACTTTGAGAAAAATCTTATTTATTTATTGCCGTAGGCATTCCAACTACTGATACAACTCCCACGTGAAGTATGGCCGGCTTCTTCCCAACACTTTTCACATAGTGGGGGCCCCCATTATTACTCTCTATAAATGCATCACCTGCTTTAAAGAAATTAATTTCTTCACCCCTCACATGCTTTAATCTTCCTCTGGTGACATGAATCAACATTGGGGAAGGATGAGTATG
>CACGBL010000026.1:0-14675 GCA_902571355.1 uncultured Synechococcaceae cyanobacterium
TTTTAGTTAATAGCAGTTCAGAAAAACTGTACTCTGAATTCATTTATAGTATTGCGAGTGATTTTCATTATCATATTATTAAATTTAATTTAAAGGATTTATTAATTACTAATTTATACAAAATGTTGTATTATTTATTTAGATACTTATCTGAAAATGATTGAAAATAATCTAAAAACAAAGAAATTAATTAATTTTGGTCCATCTGGAAGAGCTGTCGCTCAACCTATAGATAATAGTTTATTGGATAACATTTTTGAACATCTAACAATGGAAAGATTTGCCAATGTTCAATATTTTTCTATGTATCTATGGTTTCAAGAACGTGATTTAAATGGATTTGCCTCTCATTTTCTTAGTGAATCACAAGGCGAAATGGAACATGCTCAGAAATTTGCAGATTACTTAATCGCAAGAGGACAAAGCGTAAAATTAGATGAAATTCCTGCACCTGTTCAAACATGGGATTCTATAGAGGAACTGATTTCTTATTCTTTTAATATGGAGGCTGATTTAACTTCATCTCTACAACAACTTTATTCCATATCAGAAAGAATTTCAGATACAAGAACTAACGTATTTTTAGATCCTATTATAGAGGCTCAAACACAATCAGAAGATGAATTTGCGAACATACTGGGCAAGGTAAAGTTTGCTTCTAATCAACCTTCGGCAATATTACTAATAGATAGTGATTTAAAGAAAAAATAAATTACTTTCAAATTTATTTTCATTCAATGTCCTTTTGGTTATTTCAAAAAGTAAATTCGAAAAGTTAATTTTCTCATTTTTTTTATTTAAGAGTTCAGCTATTTTATGAATCTCATTAACTCTTTTAAAAATATTTTTGTTTTCAGCAAATAATCTTCCCTTCAATGCTTTATTTTCTGTAGTTTTATAGGATTGCTTGATATTTCTGAGTCTATTCGATAAAACATCAACTTCCATTAACAAGTTGTTTGTAAGTGATTGTGATTCCTGCATGTTTTTATAGCGGCGATGTTTCAATAAAAGAAGGCGCAACACTGACTGTTTGTGTTCCAATAGGAGCTATTAATAACTCAGATGATCTTAATTTAGAAATTAATCTTGTTGACGTTACACGAGTAGAACCGATTAATTCACCAATTCTTTCGTGGGTTAACCTAAAAGGTAACTCACACCATTGCCCACATCTCCTACCTAAACGATTTACTAGTATTGAAAACAACGCTTGTAATCGCTGTTCTGCATTTCCTAAGTGTCTAATCCTAAGGAGTTGCAAAGTCCATTCATTTACTGCATCGAAACCAATATTCTCATCAATATTCACATTGCTGTGAAATGACAAATCTGTTAGTGCTTCAACACAGACACCTTCGCTACATAAAAGGTCCGTTCTTAATTGATCTCCTGATTGTAAAAATGCGAGTGTCATTCCTTCAGTTTCTTCACAAGGGCAATAAACTCTAGCAATTCCACTTTCAACTTCTAGGCATGTCCCTTTTGGTCTTGATGAGGGATCTATTAATACGGATTGTCCAGTTATTATTCTTACTGATTTTGAGGGAGATTCTCCATAACTATGGAAATTCATTAATTTAAATTTGATAATGAGAATTATTATCAATTATGCACTATAAAATTACTTATTGCAATAGATTCTCATTATCATTACATTTCTGAAGTTTTTCTTTACAAAGTATTTATGAATATAATTTAGGTAGAAATTCTAAATAATTTTTCTTAAATGATTGCAAATAGAGTTTGCTTTAATTGTGGAAGTTCTTCATTCGTCTCAGACCGATCTTTAGGAGGTAAGATGGTCTGCTCTAGATGTGGATCTTCTGCATTTAAAAATAAATCCTCTTCATTTTTAAAAAGTAGAAAATTTGTATTTCTTGCTATTGCGATAGCTATTTTTATAATTGTTATTTAGATAATCTATTAATATTCCAAAGTCCATTATTATTAGTTACCTCTACTTGAATACCAAATAACTTATTAAAATTTTCACTATTCATAACCTTATTTTGATCTCCATCAGCGATTATTTTGCCATCTTTTAGCATTATGACCCGGTCATAAATTTTGGTAATCGTTGAAATATCATGAGTGACGCATAAAATTTTAGTATTTAATTTTGATAATTCATTAACCTTATCAATTACAAAAAACTTTGATTTATAATCTAAATTTGCAATTGGTTCATCTAGGATTAAAATTTCCGGTTTTTTGATTAATGCCCTTGCAATGAGAGAAATTTGTTTTTCTCCATCTGATAAATAGGAAAAATTCTTTTTAGATAAATTAGAAATATTCATTTTCTTCATGATTTTTTCCACCTTATAAGAATCTCTTTCAGATTTTTTTTGTACGTAACAATATCTTCCATATAGTCCACTTAAAATTAACTCAAAAACTTGTAAATTTGGATTTATTCTATTTTTTATATCATTATTTACGGTACTTATTTTATTTCTTAGTTCCCATAAATTTACAAGTTCTTTGTCAAATATCTTTAGTTTCGATTCATTAGCTACTACTGGGTATAAGTTTCTATTAATTATTTCAATTAGAGATGATTTACCTGAACCATTTGGTCCAATTAATATTACATTTTCTGAATAAGATATCTTTAAATTTAAATCTTTAATTACTCTAAAGCCATTTTTAAAACAATTTATATTTTGTGCGTCAAACCAAAATTTATTAAACACTAAAACTTATTACTCCAAAATATAATCAATTGAATCGAGCTTAAAATAAATATAAAGAGATAAAGCCAATTCAACCATGAAGGTCTATCTACTTTCTTCATGGATTATATTATTAACATAAAAAATATAAGTGGAGCAGCAAATCTTACAAATGTTTTTCTAATAATATCAATATTATTTGCAATTTCTAACTTCTTTATCTCAGGAGGATATTTCAATATAACTTTGTCATATACATCAAGATTTTGGGTTTTGTTAATATTTTTCCATGGTTCATCTTTATCTTCAGACTTCTTGTACCACTTCCAAAAATAATTTATTATCCTATCTTCTCCCAATAATTTTATTTCATCCTTACTTATAAATCCCATATCGTGATTATATGTTTGTGTTTTTAAAATCATATAATCTTCATCGAATATCTTATAAAAAATCTTTCTTTGAGTCTCTTTAAATAATAAGAGATTATTAAGCAGTTTATTTTGTAGAAATTTCCTGTAGTGTCTTACTATCACTCTTGCTTTGTTATTTCCTAGAGGGATATGATCTAAAACTTGTAAATATCTTGATGAGGAAGGATCACCTTTGTAAATTAATATCCTTCCTGGAGGAATGTACTTTATCCGAATAAATTCTTTTGTAGGGTCATTCTTGTAATAATAAATACTTTCAATGTATGAGGGATTAATATTAATTTTCTGGTTAAAACTAACTAATACGTTTTTATTCACATCTTTATCTGGGATTGTATCGCCATGAACCCAAAAGATGTGAAGGATATCTAGGTGATTTTCAATAATCCTTGACCAATCACATTTGAAGTCGACTAATACCTCCTCAAAAACATAATCCTTATGTGAAAAACCATTTTCATATAATTCGTAGTTACTTATAGGTGTCTCTTCACTTATATTATTTAGATCAGTCTCCGATTTTTTAGAAAAATGTACAAAAATATATCCATTTTTTTCTGAAGTTTTGTATTGAGATAAATGAATCCTTTTGGCGTAGTTATCGTAGTTATGATCAACTATATGGCGACATGTTATTCTGTCGAGATTTTGGCAACTTCCTCCAGATGAAAACTTAGCTCCATGATATGGGCAGGTTATTACTCCATCTGATAATGTCCCTCCAAAAAAGGAGGCACCTCTATGTGGACAAATATTTTTAATGCACCTAACGTTATTATTTTCATCTCTATAAAGAACAAGAGGCTCATCATAGAGAGAAAAATAATATAGCTTATTTTTTTTTAGTTCTTTAGAGGGACAAATTGCATACCAACCAAACAAACCTATATTTAAATCTTTTTGAGTTTCTCTAATATCAAACGAGTCAATTTTTACTACCGTTCCTTTTTTAAATGGCTTAAGAACGGTATTAAAGTCTTTTGATTTAAAAAAATTAATTTGTCTGTTTTCCATAAATTAATTTCTTTTTTTAAATGACTGTTTATCTTTGGGAACTATAACCCAAGTAAATAATCAATTTCTTATAAAAAGAAAATTCTCTATTATTTGTAGCAATAATTGTGTAGTTATCGAAAAATATTGAGTCTCTATCGTATCTATGTATCTTTATTTCATGTTTTTTGTATCTTTTGTGATTCTTTCAAATTTTTTATGTAATCAATAGCATCATCAATATTTTTGTGGAAATTACATTGACCCAAGTAACAACCTATAAATCTTAAAAATTTTCTCTTGCCACCACTAATTTCATATCTATGTATTGTCCCTCCATCTATAGGAGCATAAATAAGTTCTGGTAGTGCCATATTAATTTTGTATTTAATACTTAATTAAACAATAATTCATGTTTAAATACATTTCCATAGCTCAATCCATATATTTAATAATTAATTTACTTATTTTTAAATAATTATTTATTGAATACCCATGTATTATTTGTTATCTATTAATTATTGATATAGATTTTTTATTATGCCAAAAGCATTTAGGCGTTTTTTAAAAAAATTACCAAAAAAAATTCAAACTATAAAATACTCATTTAGAGAGTTTTTATCATCCAAAATATGAAATAACTGTTCTGGTTAATAAATTTTTAATTTCTATAATTTTTAATAAAACATAATCGGCAGAGTTAAATTTTAAACTATATTAAATTTGCAATTTTTGAAGTATTATGATCAAAAGGGTTTTTGCGATATTCACTTTAACATTGCTTTTTCTATTTAGTAGTCCAGTTTACTCATTAGATACTTCTTCAAAAACTCTTGAAAAGTATACTAAAAAGATTTCTAGCAAGTTCACTAGAACTTACTGCAACACTACCAACTTCGGTATTTCTTATGAAGGAGCTTTGGCATTTGCAATTGGAGAAACTAATAAGGAATTTAAAAATAATAAACTCAATAAGTTGATAGATAATTCTCTACTAAAAAATTCAATAGTTAATGATTTAGAAAATAATTGCCAGGTTTATGATTTCGATATTAGTAATTTAGAAAATTTGAAGTTTAACTAGAAAATGTATATTGTATGGGTCTTATTTTTTACCTATCCAATCATTTGGTTTCTCCATCATCCATTCGAAAACTCCCTTAGCATCAAGGTTTTTAGAAGCGTAAACAAATAAAATTGGAAAGATTAAAATTACTGCGCCAATAACTGCTAACTCTATTTTACCGATCCCCATCTCAGTAACTGTTAAAGCAAAATAATTAATCATTATATTTATTGAATTAAAATTTATTTCTACATAATTTATGAAAAAATTTGTATCCATTCACTTTTTTATAAAAAATCTTAATTATTTATAGCGAAGGATATTTGTATAAAGTACCTATTTTATTGATGCAGAAACTTTAATAATTTAAATAATAGGCTTCTGTTTGATGGTTATGAATCATGAAATTATTATTTTTTCACCTATTTTTGCATTATTGATTGGGTTTATAGTATTGAGAATATTAAAAAAAAGAAAGAGATCAGCTAAAAGTATTTATAAATTAATAGATGATTTGGAAAAAAAATACATATATTGATTTCTATTGTATGAAAAAAGATTAATCAAATTCTATTCCAACTTCTTCTTTTAAATTTCTTTCCAAATCTGGAAGATGAGGTTCAACCCAATGATCTTTGTTATCAATTCCTGCTGCATTTACATAATTCATAATATGTTGATCCACTTGCTTGTAAAGATCATGCAAATTTAAATCCATACGAATATCATGTGCAATTTCAGATACTTGTTTTTCTGTTAGACAATGATCTGGATGAAGTAAATCACAACATGGGATTCTCTTCTCTATCAATTCATTTAGATTGATTTTTATTTCGTAATCTTGATGGACAGTCATAGAATTTATAGCTTTATAAACTAATTCTAATTATGTTTAAGGTTTTGTATATCTTTAGTCAAGAAACAAAGTTCTTTAATGCATATACCTTAATTTTAAATAAATAGATCTTCCAAATCTTTATACAAATCATCATTCTCTTTTTGGTTTTCTATAAGTTCATGGTGATCTAGTGAAAGTTCTTTTTTTGAAGTATAGAAAAGATATCCAAGGGCTCCTAAGAGTAATGTTGTTGGTAAAATCATTAGCAATAAATTGACTTATAGTGAATATAGTGCAACACTTATTACAGTCAAGTGCTGAACTTTAATTAATTTTTAAATGCCTACCAAGAAAAAAAGAGTTGGTTTTATTCCAAGAGAAGATGTTATGAGAATAATTGAAAAGTTGAGTACAGAGAACAATTTAAGTAATTCAAAAATAATAAGTATTTTGGTAGAAGAAGCACTTTCTATAAGAGGTATATTTGATAAAAAAAATGGTAAAGTAACTCAAACATATCAATCAAATGACGGTAATTTTAAAAACTTATTTGATTATTCTGGTGACTTTACAGATAATGCAAAACTCTCAATTGATACTAACTTAGGAAATCATTTTATTTCTAGTAAATCTACTCATTTAAATGGAGAGAATCAGGAGGCTTTTGACTTGCAAACTTATAAAAAATTTTTATCATTCCTAAAATTTCAGGAAATGATTGATAAATATAATACTTAATAAGGTGTTGCTAAGTGATACACTGTGCGTTAAATTGAATTTGTACATATAGAGGGTTCTCATATTAAGTTTATTTTTCATCACTTCAAAAACCTAAATTCAATTAATCTATAAAATACTTATTCCTATGAATTCATCGCCCCCAGTTGTATCTATAAATCTCCTACCTCCAGAAAAATTATATTGTAATTTTAGTTATTGGAGTTCATTGTTCTCTCAAGATATGCAAATTTTATGGGATAGAGCACATGGAGTACCTTTAGAAAAACTGCCCAAAGGTATTTCTGATATGATTTTTCCTTATTTATTACTAGCACTCTCAGACTATAAAACTTCGCAAATAAATAAAATGAATGGAATAGGATTAGATAATCTATTAAGCCTTTGGTTTGATAAGTACTTATTAAATAAAAATGGGTACTTCGAGCTAATTAAAAAATAATATTTAAAATTAGCTATTAATATTAAATTTGATTTCCGTAAATATTTATTGCGTATAAAAACTTTTTAAGTGATTCTTTCCTAATTGGCACATCAATAGTCTTGCTATAAATATGTTAAAAGGTTTGATGATGAATTCTTTAAATTTCTTTTTAGCAAATATGTGTATTGTCGTTTTGATAATGCAAATCAGGAGAGATATAAAATTAAGAAAAGCAAGATAAATGAAATTTAATTCAAAAACCCTAAGCTTGATATTAAATCTGTTATTTTGCTTGTTTATATTTATTATTTAATTCTTTTAGTTTTTATTAATTAATTTTCAAAATATTCAAAAATTAATTTTAGTATTTGGTTGACTTTTATTGTTAATGCGATGATAATGGCAAAAATAAATTTTTAATTGTGAATCCTCTTTCAGATACTTTTGATGATTTTGTTGATGATCTACTTTCATCCGATGTTAATTTGTTGAAAGGGGAACTTGATTTTCTGCTTATGCAGCATTTATTTAATTCAACAGATTTGAAGTGTATTAATAAAACTGAAATCGAAGATAACGAATCATTAGCTGCTTAATTTTTTATGAAATTTTTTTATGAAAAGTTTTGGGTCCCAGTTTTTGGGTATATTTTATCAAAGTTTGTTTTTTTAATAGAAGGTAAAAAGCAAGATTCTAAAAATAAAAAAAAATAGATTAATTACTTTTTTTCTTTATAAAGTATTTTTAATTACATAATTTAAGTCAATATATTTTGATAACAACAAAAGTTGTGCTTTAAATTTACGAATATATGCATGGTTGAAATATACATAATTGCTTTTTAGCAAATTAATATGAACAAAAATAATATGTTGAAGCCATATACAGTGCATTACCGTGATTTTCAAAATATAAGATTAGAAAACTGTTTTTATGCTTTTGATGCTTACGAGGCTAGAACACTAGCAATGGAATTTAATAAGTATATAAGTGAGCATCCAAACAGTATAGACCTTATAAGATGCGAAAAATGAATACTTATTTGTATTAATTTAAAATAATAATTTACTAAACACTCAAGAATTTATCAATAACCGTTTGACTCAACTCACTAGTATTTCCGCTAGCAACAATACCTCCGCGTTGCATCGCATAATATCTATTGGCTTGTCTTACAAAATGCAAATGTTGTTCAACTAATAAAACACCAATGCCTGTATCTCTAATTATCTGGTTAATTGCATTTTCAATGTCTAAAACTATATTTGGCTGAATACCTTCCGTTGGTTCGTCAAGCAATAGCAGTTGAGGTTTGCCTAGCAATGCTCTTGCAATAGCTAATTGCTGTTGTTGTCCTCCACTAAGATCTCCTCCTTTCCTTTGAAGAAAATCTTTAAGGATTGGGAAGAGATCATAGATAAATGGATCTATGTTCTTGTTCTTAGATAATCCACCCGGTAGAGACTCCATCCCTAACATAAGATTCTCTTCAACTGATAGGTATGGAATAATTTCTCTCCCTTGAGGAACGTAAGCCATTCCTTTCCTCGCCCTCTGATGAGGTGCTTTTCTGTTGATATTTTCACCAATCAAATAAATATCTCCTTTTTTTTGTTTTAACAAACCAATTAGTGATTTCAATAAAGTTGTTTTGCCAACTCCATTTCTTCCAATCAAACAAACCATTTCTCCTGATTTAACGTTTAAATCTACATCTCTAAGAATATGACTCTCGCCATAATAAGTATTTAACGATTTTATTTCGAGTAAATTTTCCATGACTAGTCCTCAGGTCTTCCTAAATAAACATCAATAACTTTTTTGTCTTTTTGTATGGTTTCCATGGTTCCCTCACATAATAATGTGCCCTGATTTAATACTGAAACATTACTATCAAGTCTTCTTATAAATTCCATATCGTGATCTATTACCACTACTGTATTTTCGCCTGATAAAGATTTTAATAAATCAGCTGTAAGATCTGTTTCTTCATCAGTTAAACCTGCAACAGGTTCATCTACTAACATTAAATCTGGCTTCTGTCCTACTAACATGGCTATCTCTAGCCATTGTTTTTGGCCATGAGATAAAGAGCCAGCTTTAGAATCAACTTTTTGAGCTAAATTAACAATCTTCATAAGACGATCAATCTCATTAAGCTGCTCATCTTTAATATTTTTATTTATAAGGTTTAAGGGACTTTTAGGAGTTGTAACCGATATTTCAAGATTTTCTTTAACTGTTAGATTTTCAAAAATTCTTGGACTTTGGAACTTTCTTCCAACTCCAAGTCTTGCTATTTTATGCTCCTTTCTACCTAATAAAGATTTCCCTTTAAAAATTACGTCCCCTTTTGTTGGCTTAACCTTTCCAGTTATTACATCAAGAAATGTTGTTTTACCTGCGCCATTGGGACCTATTACAGCTCTTAATTCACCTTTCTTCAAATTTAAATTAAGTTTGTTGAGAGCTAAAAAACCCTCGAAACTAACTGTAATATCTACTAAATTTAGAAGATCTTTATTATTCATTGTTACCCTCCTTATTGTTAACTTCTAAGCTTGGATAGGTTTCAATCTTTCTTTTCAAACCAAATCTTTGAAGAAGATTCCTAGGGCCATCTCCTTGAATCCATCCTAAAACTCCTTCTGGCAGAGCTGTTACAACTAAAATAAATAACCCTCCTTGAATAAACATCCAGCTAGCAGGTAAAGCTTCACTTACTAGACTTTTTGCATAGTTGATGAAAACGGCTCCTAGTATTGCTCCCAATAAAGTTCCTCTTCCTCCAACAGCAACCCATATAACCATTTCTATAGAAAAGGGCACCGTCATAAATTGAGGGGATACTATTCCAGACTGAACGGTATATAAAGCTCCCGAAATTCCTGCGAGACCTCCAGCAATAGAAAATATTATCGTCTTAAATATAACTGGGTTATATCCTGTAAACCTAACTCTTGGTTCATCATCTCGTATCCCTATAAGGATATTTCCAAATCTTCCTTTAACTACCCACTTTGCAAAAAACCATGCTGCTATTACTAGTATGGCGGTTATCCAAAAGAATATTCTTTGCATGGACTCAGACCCTACCATCTGACCAAATAATTGTGTTACATCTGTTTTTAATCCATTTGTTCCATTTATAAGTTTTTGTTGTCCATTAAAGAAGTTAAAGAATACAAGAAGAGAAGCTTGAGTAAGTATAGAAAAATATACCCCTTTGATTCTATTCCTGAAAACAAGAAATCCAATTAAACCTGCAACCAATGCTGGAATTATCCAGATAGCTAAGAAGGTAAAAACAGGCGATCTAAACGGTTCCCAGAAAAAAGGTAATTTTTCAACGCCATATAAAGCAAAAAATTCAGGAATATTATTTGGAAATTCAGAGGAGCTGGTTATTTGTAAATACATTGCTGCACAATATCCACCTAGTGCAAAAAATATACCTTGTCCAAGACTTAGTAAACCTGTATATCCCCAGATAAGATCAACACCAAGTGCAACTATTGATAAGGACAAATATCTTCCTAAAAGGTTTAGTCTAAATACAGGGAGTAGAGTTGGTGCTGCAATAATTAAGGCTATTAATATTATCCAAAATGATAATACTATTTTTTTATCAAATTTAATTTTACTTAAGGACATTAGTTTTCAACCATCCTTCCTTTTTGGGGAAATAAACCTGTTGGTTTAAATTGTAAGAATATAACAATTAGTGCAAATATCATTACTCTTGCCATACTTGTGGTCGCAAAAAAGTTAATTGTGTTGGATAAAGGTAAAGGCATATCTGGCCATATTGATAAGAGCCTGCCAGCTCCAATTAAATCTGTCATTATTCCTATTCCAAATGAAGCAAGTACTGTTCCTAATAAATTTCCTACTCCTCCCAGCACTACAACCATAAAACAACCTACTATATAGTTTCCGCCAACATTAGGTCCTACAGAACCTAAAAGAGATACTGCTACCCCAGCAACTCCTGCCAAGCCAGATCCAATTCCAAAAGTAATTATATCCACTTTTTCAGTAGATATACCAAGACAATCACTCATTTGTCGGTTCTGAGTAACTGCTCTTATACGCATCCCCCAAGCACTTTGATTAAGAAATAATGTTATTGCTATTACAGAGATTAGAGTAATGACAATTATCATTAATCTAGTTTTCGGGAATGCAGTGCCAATAATTTCAACTTGACCTCTCATCCACGAGGGCGCTGTTACATCAACATTTCGAGCGCTTGCTCTACTAAGTTTGCTGACAGAGGATGAAATTACGCTACCTGTCAGGACCCCAGTTGAAGCAGCAAATATCCAAGAACTAAATTTAAAATATTTGAAATTTATTGATTCTTTTATTTTTAAAGGGAATGTTGTGGGTAAGAATAAACCAATTAAGAGACTTATAACTAGACCGGTCCCATAAGCTAAAGGTACACTTCTGACAAATTGTTGAAGAATTAAGCTTACGCCCCAAGTTGCGAGAAGTGTTTCTAGTGGACTTCCATAAAGCTTTCTTATTATAGTTTTTTCAAGGAGAATGCCTACTACTCCACTAACAATAAAAGCAAGGAAAATAGAAACTATTATGTACGAATTGTAGAAAGGTTTTAATATAGGTAATTTAAAAATTAATTGTGTTACATATGTTGTGTAAGCCCCAAGCATCATAAGTTCTCCATGAGCAAGATTTATTACACCCATAAGACCAAAAACAATTGCTAGACCTAATGCAGCAACAAGTAGTACAGATCCAATTGCAACGCCATTAAAAAGACTATCGAGAAGTAACTCCAATTTAGAAAAAGAAAATATTTGATTATATAAAATAAAAGGAGGCTTTAACCTCCTTTTATTTTGAAGTATAGGTTTTAATTAGATTAAAGCTTATACTTTTCTCCTTTTGAAGGATCTGTCCAGTCGCATGCAAATCCTTTTGAACTTGGATGCTTTTGGTTCCATGCTTGAGGAAGAACAACTCCTGTCTCTTCAAGGATTGTAAATCCACCCTCTGCATTAATCTCCCCAATTCTTACTGTTTGAGATAAGTGGTGATTAGGCATAACTTCAACAGGACCTTGTGGAGCATCAAACTTTTGTCCAACAAGGGCTTCCCTTACTGCGTTGTCGTCGAATGTTCCAGCATCCTCTACTGCCTGTTTCCATAAGTAGACCATGTTATAAGCAGATTCTTGAGGATCAGCTACAACTCGATCTGCTCCCCATCTTTTCTTGAAACTTGCAGCAAATTTCTTAGATGCAGGAGTATCAATTGACATCATGTAGTTCCAAGCGCCGTAGTGGCCTTCAAGGAACTCAGGACCAATTGTACTAATCTCTTCTTCAGCAATTGAATAGTTCATTACGTAGTACCCACTTGAAGGTGTGATACCTGCGTCTTGAATCTGTTTGAAGAATGCAACGTTTTGGTCACCATTAAGTGTATTGATAATTATTCCACCATCAGGTAAAGCTTTTTTGATTTTTGAGATAATTGGAGCAACTTCAGTATTTCCTAATGGAAGGTAATCTTCTCCAACAACTTTACCTCCTAACTGTTTTACCTGAGCTTTTGTGATTGTGTTTGAAGTTCTTGGGAAAACATAATCAGAACCTACAAGGAAGAAATCTCCACCAGCTGCTGGAGAACGCTTATACATGAAATCTGTAGCGGGTTCCGATTGTTGGTTTGGTGTGGCTCCTGTATAGAAAATGTTGTTAGAACATTCTTGAGCTTCATATTGAATTGGGTAGTAGAGGAACGCATCTTTTGATTCGTAGACAGGTAACATTGCCTTTCTACTTGCAGATGTCCATCCACCAAATACGACAGGTACTCCGTCTTGGTCTATAAGTTTCTTTGATTTTTCAGCAAAAGTTGGCCAGTCAGATGCACCATCTTCAACTATGTATTCTATTTTGTAGCTTTTGCCGCCAACTGTAACACCACCAGCAGCATTTATCTCTTCAATAGCCATTTTTTCTGTATCAACAAGTGTTGATTCAGAGATAGCCATTGTTCCGGATAACGAATGCAAAATACCAACGGTTACTGTGTCATCGAAACTTCCGGAGGTTCCGCCTCCACCACAGGAAGTTGCGGTGACCGCAAGTGAGGCAGTAGCTAAACCTGCCAAAATACGCCTTGAAATTCTCATGAATTAGGATAAATTAGGTAATTGACCCTGATTAGGGGGATAAAGTAAAAGTTATTAACGAGTGAGGATTAGTTTTGTATCAGTCGTAACTTTTTGTTGAATCCAATATATTAGTAATAAACATTTTTCTAGTTTCGATTGTTGGGTATATGTGATTCTAAAAATTGAGTTATTTCTTCAATTCCTATGCCGCTACTTAGGTTGGTAAAAAACCAAGGTTTACCTTTTCTCATAAATTCAGTATCACTTTTCATAATATTTAAATCTGCACCAACTTTATCTGCTAAATCAATTTTGTTTATTAATAATAAATCCGACCTTGTTATCCCTGGCCCCCCTTTTCTAGGAATTTTGTCTCCGGCAGATACATCAATTACATATATTGATAAATCTACAAGTTCTGGACTAAAACTAGATGCTAAATTATCACCTCCACTTTCTACAAAAACAAAATCTAAAGGATTATATTTATTTTCTAAATCTAAAACTGCATTTTTATTCAATGAACAATCCTCTCTTATCGCGGTATGAGGACAACCTCCTGTTTCTACACCAATAATCCTTCCTTCCTCTAAAACCTTTTTATTTATGAGAAAGTTAGCATCTTCTTTGGTATAGATATCATTTGTGACAACTGCTATCTCATAATTTTTTTTCATGCTTAAGCATAGAGTCTCTATTAATGCAGTTTTTCCTGAACCTACAGGCCCAGCAACCCCTACTCTCAATTTGCTGCTCATAAATTAATTTCTAAAAAGTTTTGTATAAAGGTCATTATGATTTTGTTGTGCCATAGCTAAACCTATATTGCCAAAATAGATGTCATCAATTTTTTTGTCCATAATTTCCTTAGAAACTTTTGAAATTATTTCTAATAAGTCTCTCTGTATTAATTGAGCTTTTGTTGAGCCAATAGGAATAATTCTTAATGCAGCATTGAGTTGGTTTGCACTCCAAGCATAGAAAAAATTCTCAACCATTTCTAACTTGGTAATTTCAAAACAATAACAAGCCCAACTCCACGCTAATGACCAGGAGCTTTTTTTATTATTTTCATATAGATATTCAAATCCAAATTCTTTGGTTAAATCAAAGAGAGATTTTGCCATTTGAATTTGTTGTTCTCTCATTTCAAGAGAGTCCTTTGATGAGAGGATCCATTTATCCAAACTCATTAGCTTTTGCAAATTAACTTTTAAATTTTTGCGGTCGTTAATCTCATTGAAAATATCAAAAAAATCTAGTAAAAGTCTTGCATCTAGTCTTATCTGACCAATTTTTAGTTCACTTATGATTAATTCTTTTACCGAATTTGAATCTGTTAAACTTTTATTA
>CACGBL010000027.1:0-13180 GCA_902571355.1 uncultured Synechococcaceae cyanobacterium
AGATTTAGTCATTTGATTAAGGACTAATTTTCTTGTAAAAAGAAATTTATTTAAAAGTAAAAATGAAAATTTCCTTATTGGAAATAAAAAAACGTTTCGATTAGCAAAAATTGATATCAACGAGTCAGTTATAAAAATAGTGACAATAATATCTAAAATTCTGCTTGAAAAATACTTAAATTTAAATAATATCAATTGCAATTTAGTAATAGCAGTATTTTTATTAAAAAGATCATAAATAGTATTAACATCTCTCCAGCAAGTATTTAGACCCTGACCACCAACAGGATGAAATGTATGAAATGCATCTCCAACAAAAACTAATTTTTTAAAATTTAAAACTGGTAAATTTAAGGATAATGAAACAGGAAAAATATTAAATTCGCCAATTATTTGGTCCAACTTAAATTCATCAGGCAAGATTGTTGATAAATTATCCATTAAAAAATTCTTGTCAGAATTCAACCTTTCAATTGCCTTTAATGTACTGGAAGTCCAAATTACTTGATATAAGTTATTATCTAAAGGTAATAATGCAAGTGGGCCTTCTTTTCTAAAAATTTCATAAGCTCGTTTTTCACAATGACCTCTAAGAGAAACTTTAAAAGTTAAACAAGACTGACTATACGATTTTTTTATATCAACAAAATCTATGAATTTTTTATCAAGAGAATTTGCTCCTGTTGAAAAAAATTGATAGTCAAATAATATTTTTTTACGTAACAATCTCTGTGGTGTTATGAAAAAAATATTTTCATAATTGTCAATCTCTTGAAAAAATACGTTCATGAGATCCGAATGTTTAACTACCCAGCCAATATTTTCGGCAGAACTTATATCATTATCTAAGTCAGAAGTTGATAAATTGGTGAATGCAGAAGTTACGCTATCTGAAATTGAAAGGGTATCAAAGCCAAATAAAAATGGTTCTAATTTTTCCCAAAGTTTGAATTTAGATAAGATTTTTCTTGTTGAGTGAGTAATTGCATAAGTTTTATCTTTATCAATTAATCTATCTTTTGTTAATAAATCAGTTAAAAAAATATTGCAATCAAATTTTGAAAGTGCAATTGAAAGTAATAAACCTGTGGGACCTGATCCAACAATTTTAAAATTCAATTTATTTTTCATCGTTTTATATAAGCATCAACTATCTATTCAAATAAATATAGCAAATTTCCTCAAATGCTGGTCTTAATAAATAGGGGTACTCACCAACCCATAAGTTAATTTCAGGAAGCCAAGCATCGGTCAAATAAAAATCTCTGTCAAAATTACGGTTATCAGATGTTATTAAACATCTAATACTCGAACCAACTCTAATTTGACTGTGCTTATTTTCCATAGGAAAACTTAATTTTTCCAAATAACCATCTTCATCTTCTAATTCAAGTACTAACCAAGTCCTTTTGTTTTCGATAACTTCTAATCGACCTTGCCTATTAGATTGTTCTCTTGAACTTTCAATCTTTTCTGTTTTATAGATATCTGAAACATATCCATCAAATATAGAAAAAAATTTATATTTTCTTAATTGCAAGTTTTTTCTACTTGATTCAAGAATAGGGCCCCAGATGATATACAAAAAGAAACCTACACATAGGAATAACCAGAAATTATTAGTTTGATCTCCAGTCGAACTAATAATTAATGAGATAAATCCACCGATTGAAGAAACTATTACTCTTTGAAGAATTTTTCTAGGATTCCCTAACGCGTACTTAAATTGACTTCCTGTACCAACTGCAGGAATAAGTTTTGAAATTTGACTTGAATTAATTGGAATTATCATTTTAAAAAATCAATTTTTCAAGTCCGTAAACTAAAGTTTCATAATTACCAATTTTTTTAATAGCCTGTAAAACTCCAGGCATATATGCCTTTCTATCAATAGTGTCATGTTTAATTGTGTAAGTTTCACCTGGAGATCCCATAATTACTAACTGATGAGCGAGTAATCCTGGTAATCGTACAGAATGTATATTGATTCCTGAATCTCTGAGCCCACCGCGTGCGCCTTTCAATGACTCAGACTCTTTTACTAAATTCTGATTAAATTTCTTTGGATATTCTTCAATCATTTCTGCAGTTTTTATACACGTCCCACTAGGAGAATCAGCTTTTTGATTATGATGCATCTCAATTAATTCAATATTGTCGTAAAACCTTGCAGCTACAGATGCCGCTTGCTGAAGAAGAACCATACCTACTGAAAAATTAGGAATTATTGCACAACCAACCGATGCTTTCTGAGCAAAAACAGACAAATCTTTTATTTGCGAAGGGCTTAGACCTGTAGTTCCTACTACTGGCGATACCCCATATGCAATAGCTGATCTGGTAATTTCATATACAGAATCAGGATGAGTAAAATCAACCAAAACAGGTTTGATTTTTTCATTTCTGTAATTTTGGCTAACAGAACATAAAGTTCCTTCAAAATCATTTGAAACAATAACATCGCAATTTTTTACCTTCAATAAATCAGAAATATTTGAGCCATTGTTCTTTTCGTTTATGTCGATTGCTGCGACAAGTTCACAATCTGTAGAATTTAATACAGTATTAACAACTTCGCTACCCATTCTGCCTAAAGCTCCGGAAACTAGTACTGGTATGGGTTTTTTAGAATTTTCAATCATTTTTTTTAAAAATTTTTTTTTAAAGGTTGTTACACGCTATTTATATTGCACACAATAACGTCTTTTCATTCGTAGGCTGGTAAAAATACTTAAAGAAAATCAATGTTTACGCAGGTCCGCTCAGCAAACCGCAGAGTATCTCCTGTTGAGGATAACAAACACAAAGTTGTAATAAAAGCAGTTTATGTTGTCCTTGAGCCACAATACCAAAATTCCTTAACGGAAGCTGCAAAATCAATAAATAAAATGAATGGGCCAATAGGCATAGATCTTAGCGGCTATCTTATCGAAGAACTTAGAAATGATAGTAATTTTGAAGATTTCAAAGAAGATATTGCTAATGCAGATATATTCGTAGCTTCTCTAATTTTCATTGAAGACCTTGCTCAAAAAGTGGTTGATGCAGTGTCTCCATATAAAGACAAACTTAAAGCATCAATCGTTTTTCCCTCCATGCCAGAGGTAATGAGATTAAACAAGTTAGGTTCATTTAATATGGCCCAACTTGGTCAATCTAAAAGTATTATTGGAGATTTAATAAAAAAGAAAAAAGAATCTGATGGAGCTAGTTTCCAAGATTCAATGTTGAAGTTATTAAATACACTACCTTCAATTCTTAAATACTTACCAGTAGAAAAAGCTCAAGATGCTAGAACATTTATTCTGAGTTTTCAGTACTGGTTAGGTGGTACCACTGAAAACTTAAAAAACTTCTTATTAATGATTTCTGAAAAGTATGCTGTTTCAGAAATCATAAAAGATCAAATAGAAGAATTTAAAATTCAAGACCCAGAAACATTCCCTGATTTAGGAATTTGGCATCCTCTTGCTCCTTGCATGTTTGAAAGTCTTAAAGAATATCAAAATTGGGAAAATAATAGGAAAGATATAAATCCTAAAGATGACAAAACTCCAACAATAGGTTTAGTGCTTCAAAGGAGTCATATCGTTACGGGAGATGATGCTCATTACGTTGCTGTCATTCAAGAATTGGAATACAGAGGTGCGAGAGTACTACCTATTTTCTGTGGAGGTCTAGATTTTTCTAAACCAGTTAATGAATTTTATTTTGATTCCATAAATAATGATCAACCTATAGTAGACGGAGTTGTATCTCTAACAGGATTTGCACTAGTTGGTGGGCCAGCAAGACAAGATCATCCTAAAGCTATTGAAGCCCTAAAAAGGTTAAACAGACCCTATATGGTTGCACTTCCATTAGTCTTCCAAACCACACAAGAATGGGAAGATAGTGATCTAGGGTTACACCCAGTTCAGGTAGCACTTCAAATTGCTATTCCAGAGCTTGATGGTGCTATTGAACCTATTATTCTCTCAGGTCGTGATGATGCTACAGGTAAGGCGCATACACTCCAAGATCGAGTTGATGTAATAGCTGAAAGAGCCATAAAATGGTCAACATTAAGAGTCAAACAAAGAAAGGACAAAAAATTAGCCATCACAGTATTTAGTTTTCCACCAGACAAAGGAAATGTAGGTACGGCAGCATATTTAAATGTTTTCGGTTCAATTTATAGAGTACTACTTGAAATGAAATCGAAAGGATATCAAATAGATGAACTTCCAAGTAATTCAAAAGAATTAATGGAAAAAGTAATTAATAATCCTGAAGCCATGGATGGCTCTCCCGAGCTAAATATTGCTCATAAAATGTCAGTAAAAGAATACGAAGAGTTCACACCATATTCACAAAGACTTGAAGAGAATTGGGGTAAACCTCCTGGAAACCTTAATAGTGACGGACAAAATTTACTTATATATGGAAAACATTTTGGAAATGTTTTTATAGGAGTTCAACCAACATTCGGTTATGAAGGCGATCCTATGAGGTTACTTTATTCAAGAAGTGCCAGTCCTCATCATGGTTTTGCCGCTTATTACACTTATGTAGAAAAAATCTGGGGAGCTGATGCTGTTCTTCATTTTGGAACTCACGGATCACTTGAATTTATGCCTGGTAAACAAATGGGCATGAGTGAAACATGCTATCCGGATTCTCTCATTGGATCATTACCTAATTTGTATTACTATGCTGCTAATAATCCTTCTGAAGCAACAATAGCGAAGAGAAGAGGGTATGCTTCAACTATTAGTTATCTGACTCCTCCAGCAGAAAATGCAGGACTCTATAAAGGACTTAAAGAACTAAGCGAACTTGTTGGGTCTTATCAACAATTAAGAGAAAATAGTAGGGGTATTCAAATAGTTAATGCAATAGTTGAGACTTCTAAACAATGTAATCTTGACAAAGATGTTGAACTCCCTTCAAAAGATGTAGAAGAACTCTCAATTGATGAAAGAGATTTATTTGTTGGAAATATCTATAAACAGTTGATGGAAATTGAAAGTAGATTATTACCTTGCGGTCTTCATACTATTGGAGAAGCCCCGACAGCAGAAGAAGCTGTTGCAACTCTCGTAAATATTGCATCATTAGAGAGAGAGCAAGAGGGATTAAGATCTCTACCTGGATTGCTAGCTGAATCCATGGGCCTAACTATTGAACAAATTTATGATGGTAATAATAAAGGTGAACTCAAATTTGTAGAGCTAAATGAAAAAATCATAAAGACAGCAAGAGAGTCTATTTTTGCGATGGTCAACTCTTTAAAAATTGTTGATGGCAGAGTTTATCTTGAAAAATCACTTCTTTCCAAATTGTTTGACTTTCTTAAAGTTTTTGGTTTGAATTTACCTACCCCTTGGCTAAGGGTCTGTAACTTAAATGGATTTAATGAAGTCAACCAGAAGGAATTAAATAAATTATTTGATTACTTACTTTTCTGCTTGGAACAGGTCTGTGCAGATAAAGAAATGGATAGCCTCATTAAAGCATTAGATGGGAATTATGTTTTACCTGGACCAGGGGGAGACCCTATAAGAAATCCAGGTGTTTTACCCAGTGGTAAAAACATCCATGCACTTGATCCACAATCAATACCTACTACAGCAGCTGTAGCTGCTGCAAAATCAGTTGTTGACAAATTAATTGAGAGGCAAAAGGAAGAGCAAGGGACCTGGCCTGAAACAATTGCATGTGTTTTATGGGGTACTGATAACATCAAAACTTATGGAGAATCACTTGCTCAAATCTTATGGTTTGTTGGTGTAAAACCAAAACCAGATTCTGTTGGAAGAATTAACAAATTAGAATTAATCCCTTTAGAAGAATTAGGTCGGCCAAGAATAGATGTAGTCGTTAACTGCTCAGGAGTTTTTAGAGATCTATTTATAAATCAGATGGCATTAATAGATCAGGCGGTCAAATTAGCGGCTGAGGCTGATGAACCATTGGAATCTAATTTTGTAAGGAAACATTCACTAGAACAAGCAGAAAAAGAAGGTACCTCTATAAGAGAAGCTTCAGCGAGAGTATTCTCTAACGCAAGTGGAAGTTACAGTTCAAATGTTAATTTAGCCGTAGAAAATTCAACATGGGAGGAAGAAAATGAATTACAAGAAATGTATTTATCTCGCAAAACATATGCTTTTAATGCTGATAATCCAGGTGAGATGAATCAAAAAAGAGAGGTATTTGAGTCAGTAATGAAAACAGCAGATGTTACATTTCAAAACCTTGATTCCTCAGAAATTTCATTAACAGATGTAAGTCATTATTTTGATTCAGATCCAACAAAATTGATTAAGACACTTAGAGATGACGGAAAAGAACCAAGTAGCTACATAGCAGACACTACTACTTCTAATGCTCAAGTCAGGACACTTGGAGAAACCATCAGATTAGACTCAAGGACAAAACTTTTAAATCCTAAGTGGTATGAAGGTATGCTCAAATCTGGTTATGAAGGAGTTAGAGAACTTTCTAACAGACTTAATTACACTCTTGGTTGGAGTGCGACAAGTGGTCAAGTAGATAATTTTGTATATGAAGAAACTAATGAAACATTTATAAATGACGAAGAGATGAGGAAAAGATTAATGGATCTTAATCCTAATAGTTTCAGAAGAATTGTTGGGACTTTGCTAGAAGTCAATGGTAGGGGATATTGGGAAACTTCGGATGAGAATATAGAACAGTTGAAAGAACTATACCAAGAGGTAGAGGATAAAATCGAAGGAGTTAAAGAATAATAAATTTATTATTTTCTGTAAATCCTATCAGCTACTTTCAGGATTTGATAATTTAGTTTGACGTTGTGAACCCTCACAATATCAATATTAAATTGAGAACAAATACAACTTATTGCAAGTGTTCCTATATCCCTTTCTTTTGGATTTTTCTCATTCAAAATTTCTCCTATAAATCTCTTCCTAGATGCTCCTATCAAAATTGGCAAATTCCATTTTTTAAATACATCTAAGTTTCTCAAGATTTCCAAATTATGAATAATATCCTTTGAAAAACCAATTCCAGGATCCACTATTATATTTCTTTCAGATATATTTTTTTCTAAAGCATTCTTTATTAAATTATCAAGCGAGCACTTAACATCACTCAATACATTCTGGTAATTAGAGAGTTGATTCATATTTTGACTATTACCACGACTATGAGTTATGACGAATGGACAATCGAATTTTGATACAACATCCAAAATTTTTATATCTCTTCTTCCTCCAGTGACATCATTAATCCAGTTAGCACCATTTAAAAGAGCTTCGTAAGCCACTTCAGAATTAAAAGTATCAATAGAAATTAAAACATCTGGAAATTCAGATTTTATTAATTTTAGGTATGGGATCAATCTTTTTATTTCTATACTAGATCCAACTTCCTCAGCCCCAGGTCTCGTACTTTGAGCACCAAGATCAATTACATCTACACCATTGCTCAAGAAATGTTTTACTTGATCTAAAACTTTTTTTGAAGAGTTTAATTCCCCACCATCACTAAATGAATCAGGAGTTAAATTAATAACTCCCATAATTGAAGTTTTTTGGCCCCAGCCTTTTGGCCATGAATTTTTCTTATTGATATTTTGCAATTCTCGCGAAACTATTCGGATCTAATGAAGCCCCTCCAACTAACACCCCATCTATATCACTCATTGACATGATTTCGTCAATATTATTAGGTTTAACAGATCCTCCATATTGAATAATTACATCATCAAATCCTATTAATTTCCGAATCAAAGAACATATCTTATTAGCGTCTTCTGCCTCACATGTTTTACCAGTGCCAATAGCCCATATTGGTTCATAGGCAACAATTAAATTAGATGGATCTGTATTTTCTAATCCTTGTTCAACCTGTCTAGTAATAACTCTATCAGCTTCTCCTCTCTCTCTTTGTTCTAATGTTTCTCCTACACAAACTATTGGAGTAAGTCCACTAGATTGAGCAAAAACTGCTCTTTTATTAATTTGTTCATCACTTTCACTAAAATATTTCCTTGGTTCACTATGTCCAACAATTGCATATGAGACACCATGTTCAAGAAGCATTTTTGGAGATATTTCTGCAGTAAATGCTCCTTGATCTTCCCAATGAATATTTTGACTAGAAATATCTAAATAATCAAAATCAGAATGATCAGAAAAGGTTGAAATAGCTGTGAAAGGTGGAGCAATAACAACTTTACGATCGTCTTTTATGTTTTTTATTAAAGGAATAAACTCTTCTAAATAGGATTTAGCTTCAGCACAAGTCATGTGCATTTTCCAATTACCAGCAATTACAGATTTTCTCAAAATACTATCTCCAAGAAAATCATACTAATACAAAGTGAGTTGAATAAGCCAACTATTCAAAAATTAATTCATTTTTTAGAAATATTACTTTGTCTCCTTTGTTTAACTTCCTTCCTCTCCTAGTCTCAATTACACCATTAACCTTAACAGAACCGGATTTAATAAAAATTTTTGCTTCGCCACCAGAAGATACCAAATTTTTCCATTTTAAGAATTGATCTAATTTCATTGTTTTTTATACCCAAAGATATTGATAAAGTAGGATAAACAATTAAATATATAATATCTTGAGACTAATACCACCAGTCAGACCATATTCAAATAGGTTTATCAAGGGTTTTATATGCATGCTTATTTACGTAGCTTGTTGGCCTTTATTAGCTTATTTAGCTGGAAACTTAATCCCAGCAATTGGGTCAGGTGATCTCTCAAAAGTTTCTAGCATAATAATTAAGTCTTTATTTGTATTTTTAGTTCAAAAAACTGCTCAATTTGGACAGGATGTATTCATAGCAAAACCATCTTTAGAAATTAGTGAAGTGATGAGAGGAAATTTATTTAGCAGAATTCAAAAAATAAAGATGAATTCCGTGGAAAATATTTCAGCCGGGGACATCACATATAGACTTACAGAAGATGCAGACAGAGTAAGCGAAGTTATTTATAAAACAGCTCAAGATACTATTCCATGCACATTACAGTTGTTAGCGGTAATAATCTATATGTTTTATTTAGACTGGTCACTAACAGTATCAACTTTTGTTTTAGCACCATTGATTATTCTTTCAGTTAACCGTTTTGGGAAAAGAGTTTTAATAGCATCCGAAAAAAGTCAAGAATCAACAAGTAATTTAGCAGGATTAATAGGTGAATCTATAAATGGAATGTCCACGATAAGAGCTTTTGCTGCAGAAAATTGGATAATAAAAAGATTTTATAAAAGATTAAGTACAAATAAAAAAGCAAAATATAAAACATTAAAACTACTTGCATTTCAACATCCAGTTGTAGGATTTGTTGAAGCATTTGGAATATTAGCAATATTAGGTTTAGGAGCCGCAAGAATCAATCTAGGCCTTCTAACAAGCGAAGAATTTAGTAGTTTTTTTGCAGCAATATTAATGCTTATTGATCCAATAAGCCATATAAGTACAAATTTTAATGACTATAAACAGGCAGAAGCTTCAATAAAAAGGTTGAAAAACATAAATCAAGAACCTGTCGAAGATCATAAAGAAAATTTACGAAGGATATCCAATTTTGAAGGCAAAATAAGTTTCAAGAAAGTAAATTTCGCTTACAAAAAAGATAATCAAGTACTTAAAAATATCAATTTAGAAATCAAAAGAGGGGAAGTCACAGCATTTGTTGGAGCTTCTGGAGCTGGTAAAAGTACAATGTTGGCTTTGATATTAAAATTTATAACTCCGAATAATGGAGACATTTTTATAGATGATAAAAATCTCAAAATATTAAATACAAAAGATATTAGAAAAAACATTGCATTAGTACAACAACAGCCTTTTTTGTTTTCGGGAACAATTATTGATGTAATAAGAATGGGCAGAAATTTCACCAAAGAAGAAGTTATAGAATCAGCAAGAAAAGCAAACGCTCACAACTTCATTCAAAAGCTTCCTGAGAAATATGAAACTGAGATAACTGAAAGAGGAACAAATTTCTCAGGTGGTCAGATCCAGAGGATAGCAATTGCAAGAGCAATACTTGGGAACCCATCAATTCTTCTATTAGATGAGGCTACAAGTGCGCTAGATGCAGAATCAGAATCTGAAGTACAAAAAGGACTTAATAGAGCTATGAAAGATAGAACTGTTATTGTAATTGCTCATAGATTAGCCACTACTCAAGAAGCCAATAAAATAGTTGTTTTCGATAAAGGTGAAATTATTGAAGTAGGGAAGCACATTGATTTAATAAATAAACCTGGAATTTATAAAGAATTATGTGAAAAACAGTTAATTAAAAAATTATAGTTCTATTTTATTTAATAAAAAAGTAAATCCATGAGCGAAAACACAAATGACTCTGCAAATCCGGTTTTAACCTTTGAAGGCAAAAAATATTTCATAAATGAACTTTCTAATGAAATAAAAGAATCTATAAAAGTACTACAAATAGCGGAGACACAACTAAAAATGCATCAAGATACTCTCAATTTACTTTCAATTAGTCGAAACTCTTTAGTTAATCAATTAAGAGAAAAACTAAAGAACCTAGAATAAAATTTTAATAATTATGGATTATGGATTTCCTGTAGCGAGTAAGTATTAATTTTATTGCATTGCAAAGCTTTGATTGCCTTAATGGCTGCCTTCGCTCCAGGAATAGTCGTAAAAGTTGGAATATTATATTCCAAAGCAGCACGTCTCAAATAAGCATCATCATGAAGAGCAAGTGAGCCAATTGGAGTATTAATTATTAATTGAACAAGTCCCGAACGAATTAGGTCCTCAATATTTGGTCTTCCTTCATGAACTTTTAGCACCTCTTCAACTTGAATTGCTAAATTCAACAAATATGAAGCTGTACCTTTTGTTGCGATTAATTTAAATCCTAAATTCAAAAGTTCTCTAGCAACTTCCTCAAGATTTTTTTTATCTAAATCATTTGTAGATAAAAAAGCAACTCCTTCTAAAGGGACGCCATTACCTGCTGCCAATTCCGACTTGGCATAAGCAATTCCAAAATCTTTAGCTAAACCCATTACTTCTCCAGTAGATCTCATTTCAGGGCCAAGTAATGTATCAGACCCAGGAAATCTTTTAAAAGGTAAAACAGCCTCTTTTACTGCCTGATATTTTGGAGAAAATTCTTCTGTGAAATTTAGATCTTCTAGTGTAAAACCTTGCATTAACTGAGTAGCTAATTTTGCAACTGGTTTACCTATGGCTTTTGAAACAAATGGAACTGTCCTGGATGCTCTTGGATTTGCTTCGAGAATGAATAATTTATTTTCTTTATTATTTGTATTTATTACTGCAAATTGCAAATTAATTAAACCAACAACATTTAATCTTTGTGCAATTAATTTAGTCCAGTTTCTTACATTTTCTATTGTGGATGTTGAAAGAGAAATTGATGGTAAGCAACAAGCTGAATCTCCTGAATGAATTCCTGCAGGTTCCACATGTTCCATTAGGCCAGCAATTACAACCGAACCCTCTGAATCGCATAAAGCATCAACATCTATCTCAATAGCATTATTCAAATATTGATCAAGAAGGATTGGATGATCAGGTGATACCTTAACTGCTTCAGATATGTATCTCGATAATTCATTCTCATCTTTAACAATCTCCATTGCCCTTCCACCTAAAACATAGGAAGGTCTTACAACTAAGGGGAATCCTATATTATTTGCAACTATTTCTGCTTCATTTTGATTACGTGCAATACCATTTAAAGGTTGTCTAATACGTAATTCTTCAAGAATTTTCGTAAATTCCTCTCTATCTTCTGCTAAATCGATAGATATTGGAGAAGTCCCGAGAATTTTTGATCCAGTTTTGATCCCCTCATTAGATTTAAGCCATTCAAATAAAGGTAATGATAATTTCAGAGGAGTTTGACCTCCAAATTGAACAATCAAACCATAAGGATTTTCAGCTTCTATTATGTTAAGCACATCCTCCAAAGTTACAGGCTCAAAATATAAAATATCGCTAGTATCATAATCTGTTGATACAGTTTCAGGATTACTATTAACCATTATTGTTTTATAACCATTTTTAGAAGCTTGATAAGATGCATGACAACAACAGTAATCAAATTCTATTCCCTGACCAATTCTGTTTGGACCTCCTCCTAAAATCATAATTTTTTTTGATTTACTATTTTCTAAAATCTCGCTATCAAAAATTTGAGAATTAAAATTAATGAAAGATTCTTCGTAAGTTGAATAATGATAGGGAGTTGAGGATGAAAATTCTGCTGAACAAGTGTCAACAGTTTTATAAATTGGAATTATATTAAGTTTTTTCCTATATCTTCTTACTTCAAAAAACTCAGAATTAGTTAACTTTGCTATCTGTTGATCTGAAAATCCTAATTGTTTAGCATGTAACATCAAATCCCTATCTAGAGTGTAAAGTTCTTTATCTTTCAAAAAATCATTCTCAAAATTAAAGATATTACGTAATTTTTCGATAAACCATAAATCTATATTTGTAACTTCTTGAATATAATTATTAGTTTTACCAAGCTGCATAGCTTTTTTAATTAGGAGAATCCTTTCAGATGTAGGGTTTCTTAAACTGTTTTTAATTTGACTCTCATCTTTAAATTCATCTTGTGAATCACATTCCCATCCAAAAACACCTACTTCTAATGACCTTAATGCCTTCTGAAATGATTCTTCAAAAGAACGACCTATTGCCATTGACTCACCAACAGATTTCATAGCAGTGCTTAAAGTATTAGATGAGCCTTTAAACTTTTCAAAAGCAAATCTTGGGATCTTAGTAACTACATAATCAATTGACGGCTCAAAACATGCAGGTGTTTTCTTTGTAATATCATTAATAATCTCATCAAGTGTATAACCAACAGATAATAAAGCTGCAATCTTAGCTATAGGGAATCCAGTTGCTTTACTTGCCAAGGCAGAGGATCTACTTACACGAGGATTCATTTCTATAACAATAACTTCTCCATTAGATGGATTAATTGCAAATTGAATATTACTCCCTCCTGTTTCAACTCCCACCTCTCTTATAATCTTCAATGACAAGTCCCGCAACCTCTGATACTCCTTATCTGTTAAAGTCTGTGCAGGAGCTACAGTAATCGAATCTCCAGTGTGGACACCCATTGGGTCTAAATTTTCAATACTGCAAACTATT
>CACGBL010000028.1:0-12763 GCA_902571355.1 uncultured Synechococcaceae cyanobacterium
GTAAGCGGGCGATCCCTGGGCGATCATTTGCATAACTTTGCAGCATCATGATGCATTTGAGAGATAATATAAGACTCATTTCTAAAATTATATTCTTAGAAAGAAGTCATACCAGCACTTTATTATTTAAAGTACTGTCGCAATTTGCTGATCGAGTGCTTTAGGAGCACTAGGTCGCGGGTTCGAATCCTGTCGACCCGACTCTTAAAAACTAATTCATACTAGCAAGTTACCCAGACTCGCTTTTTTATTGGAAATTGTGTCGGCAGTAAGAGTCGACAAAAAGCCGACAACTGCGGGAGTATTCAGAGTTATTCGTAGATATTCTTAGTTGAACGATACGTCCATTCAGGACTGAAATTTTTGGACTTAACTCATTTTTTATACAAAATTAAGCGTTTCATTTAAATATCTCTAGAACCTATCAAAAGAAAATCTTTATAGTATTTTACTAAAATCTTAATCTAAATCCTGCACGATAATTGATATCACTATTACTTCCTAGTCCATATTTTTCTCCTGCTGCACCTAAGTCACTAAATGCTGAATAAATACCTTCACCAAAGATATCTATTCCTTTATTAAGTGCATAACTTAATCCCAATTTTGCTTGGTAGCCAAATAGCCAAGTATTAGCAGACTCAAGTTCTTCTCCAGCAACAGTAATATTATCAATATCTAATTTGCTTCCACCTATTCCAGCCCCAAGATATGGCATCAATTTCTTTTGTTTTCCAATAGGAAAATCTAAATAGCCATTTATCAAAATACTACTTAATTTCAAATCTCCTGATGCAGATGACTCTACTGAAGTACCGCTGAGAGTTCCTTCGTTTATTTTGGCAGAGATACTTTTTATATCATTATTAGAATTTCCATATGAAAGTTCTGATCTAAATCTTCCAAAGTCATAACCTAAACCTAATTCCCAGCCTGTTCCATCATCAAACTTAAGATCACCTTTGTAAGCGAGACCACTAACTTCTGCTTTCCAATCTGCACTATTAAAAGATGAAGTTCCAATATTACCTGTAAGATATAAACCTGTTGATTCTTCAGATTTAGCCTCTATAAAATAAGTTCCTAAAATAGTGATTGGCAAAGATACCATTGCCAAAAATGTTTTTGAAAATTTGCTGCTTAAGTTTTTCACTACAAGGTTTATAAATTTAATTGATATTATATGACTTAATTGATATTATATGACCTTTAAATAATTTGTTTATAAATTGTTTTACGAATTTAAAATTTCAGTCTCATATATAAAATATGTCAAATTAACTTTAAATAAAAGAAGCTAATTGCCTATTATTATAGATCGATTGTCAATCAAATAAATACTAAATAAAATCGTTCCGAATAAATTAATTGTCGACAAATCGCCGATAAATAATGTTTAATTTATCAGGAAGAACTAAGCAAAACTAAGCAAAAAAAAATAGTCATAGCCTGAAAACCTAGTTCTGCAATGGAGCTATTAGGTTCTAGGTAAGCACTAGATGCCAGGTTCGAATCCTGTCGCCCCGACTCTAACAATCGAATTACATACAGGCTCTTAAGCCTGTCTTTTTTTAATGCCATATTATGACAGCAATGGTTGCGGTCAAAGAGGCTTAATTGAAAGGTGAAGTGTTATTAGTAGGAGCTATTAGTAGGATTTCAAAAACAATTCCAGTCAAAGCAATAGGCAATACCCAAATACCAATAAATCTAATATCAAAAAATCTTAAATGATCTTCACCCCTGAAAACACTTTGTAAAGAAGTAAATAGGGTTTCTGGTTGCTTATAGGATGGCCCATTTACAGAAGGAGAATATGGCTTAACAAAGGCTGAAGAAGCAGAAAACTTTGCAATTTTTCTTAAAAAATAAATAGGTAAAACCCATATAGCAACGAATCTTCCCCCAAGCCACTGTCTCGCATTAGGCAGAGCATACTCTTTAATAGATTTATTCTCTGGCATTCCAGATTCCAAATTATTATAAATTTTTTCTAATGTAGATTCATTACTTGATTTGTTGATCATTTGATTTTCAGAAAAATTTACTTTTAAAGGTGTAATTAATAAAAATATTCCTAACTACTAAAATAACTAAAACGTAGTTAGGAATATTTTCGTTGGCTAGGTTCATAAAGACGGAATCTATACCGTTGCAGATTCGCCAAATATCTACATATTCTTTATAAAGAAAAAACTCTTTTTTAAAAAGTAAATAATATACATAGGAAGGAATAATATTTAATAATTTAGAGTTTAAATTAAGAATTTAATTTAATATTAATGACCATTAAAAAAATATTTAAACCTCATTTTCTAAGATTGCGAAAAAGAAAATGAGGTCAAAGGGAGGTTCTCATTACGAACCGCTTTATCAAAGCTAGCGGTTAGTAGATTGCCCTAATATCTACTTATATATTTATATAATGAGTTCTAAAATACAGGAAGATTAATTTTATACAAATACGTGTTTAATATTTTATGTGATTATTGCTTAGGAAAAGCTAATTAATGTACTTACTATAGTTATTGAAAGATAAAAAAATGCATAAAGAGAAACTGCAAAAAACAAATACTGTTCAATTTGAATCATGAGAAAGTATTAATGTAAAGGGTAAGAAAATTTGATTAATTTTTTGTTAAAAAGATATTCTCTAAAATATAACTTTGGTCTGTTGATTCATTTTTAAGAGAAATATTTTTTGGCAAATTATTATTTGTAGAATTAAAAGCACCCCATTTCTTTAGCCAAAATAAGGTATAAAAAAATGCGATTAAAAACGGTGCTCCAACAATTAAAAATCTAGTGTCCATCAAAATTTCCCATTAATAAGTTTTAAACTGCATTGCCAATATTGCTCCAAGGAAGAAAACGGTTGGAATCCCTAGTGCATTGACTGCTGCGGTTCTTACAGTAAATACTGGATAACCTTCTGCTGGTCTGCCAGTATCAGGAATTAATGCTGAATCTTCCCATACTTGATAATTTTTAAAAGGAGCTACTCCCTTCTTTGGTAATCCTAGTGGTGTTAATCTAAATACATCCCACCTACCCAACCAAAAGACTGTAAATATCCATGAGAATATTATTGGAGTAATAACAAGTAAAATCCTAAAATCCATTTCTAAAAGTAATAATAAATATGATTATTATTTTGTCTTTTTTAGTTAAATAAATGATTCCATCATTAACTTATATTTAAAGAAAAACTCCTAATAACATTGTCTCTAATCATTAGTAACATCATGAAATGATTAATTGATTTATTTAAAGTATATTTTTTTGGATTGCAATATTTAGATATTTTTTTTGATGTAGATTTTAATTAATTAAAGAACAAATATGGAAACCTTTAGATTCTTACTTTTTGGTTTTGCCGGAGTTAGTCTAGTTTTTTGGGTGGCGATAATAGCTTTATGGCATGCATATATGTTTCCAAGATTCTTCAATGAAGATAAAGGTTTAAATTCTGTTATCAATCAAGAAATAAAAGTTTCAACAGATCCAATTTTAGGCAGTTTGGTTAACAGCAATAATTTCAAAAATAGAGACAAATATTCAATGAAAAATTTTGTTATTGCAGACTTTTCATCAGCAAGTAACAATTTCAAACTAAATAAACTCTACACAATAGTAATGATAGGAGTTACTTTTGCAAGTTTTATTTTTCTCACTTATGGATTAAGTAGTTCAATAACAACGGTAAGTTAAATGGAATCTTTATATGTAATTGTTTTTATTACTTGCTTTGTTTATTTAATTTTTGACTCATTCAAAAATATAAATATTAAATAGATTGCTAATGTTTTTTGCCAGCTAATAAAATTTTTCTTCTTATATAAAAAAATACTAGTGTAGTTATTATCATTACAGGTGGGTGAAATGATATTGAATTTAGATATTCGAAGTAATCAAATGCTTCCAAAATTTTTGCTCCTAATTTCCTAAAACTATATTTCATTTATCAAATTTTTATTGATTTAAATAGATCAATATCTTGTATAAAATGCTATTTAAATTTTTCTCAAATAATATTTTGCGGACAAACTTATCAAAATAGGATAACTGGTTGTAGGGGTTAGCTGGAACCTATAAAAACCTTATATAATCTTTGAAGATAAACTTATATTTAGTCTCAAAATTATTCCACTATCTGTAGACAATTAATACAATAACTTAGATTTAAAGGAAATCTCATTTGATATAGAGTACTTTGGGAGCACTAGGTCGAAGATCAAATCCTGTCGCCCCGACCATTTATTAGCAAGGGGTCCAAGGCCTTGCTTTTTTATTTCTAGAGCGTTTCAAATATACAAATAGAGCTTGATATAGAGCTAGAGAATCATTATTTATAACGAGAATAATTTTTTTTTTCCATTTTGTATAATATTAATCAAACAAAAATTTTGTTATGAAAATCATTTCTTCAAAATTTCTTTCAGGTAGAGTTTTTGATAAAGAAGGGAATGGAGCATTATTTTATGCGGATAATGATGTAAATTTAGATTATTTTGGTTTTGGTTTTACATATGGCTTTAACGAAACTTATGACGGTGTTGAATATAAAGAATGGGGGAAATTATATTTTGATTCAAACAAGAATGGTATATATGAAGGGATTGATGTTTATGATGGATCGAATGGAATTACTCCTAGCACAATTGGGTTTGGAGGGGAAGGTATAGATGAGCATTATGGCAATTGGTACAGTATCGAGAACACCAGTGATAGGCCTAATATTGAGATAGCAACATGGAGTAGAAGTGCAGTTAGTTGGATTGGAGATTGGGAGGGATTAGATGGTTTTGGGAGATTTGAAATTACTAGTGAAATAATATTTGATACATCAGATAATGATGATTCAATAGTAGGTTCAACTAATGATGATGTCATTGATGGACTTGATGGGAATGACACACTTGTTGGCAGATTAGGTAATGATACAATCCATGGAAATCAAGGGGACGATACTTTATACGGTGATAGTGGGGATGATCAACTATCTGGAGGTTTAGGCAACGATAGATTAAACGGCGGAAACGGAAACGATACTGCAATATTTAACTACGATTATTCTAATTACACAGTAGAGCAATCTAACTCTGTCATAATAACTAGTAGTACTGAAGGAACAGATACTTTAACTGGAATCGAATTAGCTCAATTTGCAGATAAAACAATTGGGATTGATTGCTCAAACCCAATATCTGGATACAATTATTTGTTAACTAACATCAAAGATTATGGGGGGACATTACATGGAGGAAGTGAATCTGAGCAAGAAATAAATTACTATTATCAAGGTTCATTAGATGTAGCAGGTGATGGGACAATTGAGGATATCTATACCAACAAAATAAGTAAAAGATGGGCAACTGTGAGGAGAGACTCAAGTACCAATAATGTAGATTGGAACGATCATGGTAAAGGCGGAGGGACAAGAATTGTTGGCATATATATTGATCCTTTAGTTACCTCTGGTGATGTCATTCAATTTAGTGATCACGATAGTCAATATCGATTTCAAAATGATTTGGGACTTAACAATTTAATAGTCAAAACTACTGGAGATTATGATTCGAATGGAATACAAGAAGTGTATTGGAAAACAGCTGATGGGTCTGCATATCTAAGATCTTTAATGCATGCAGATGGGAATATTAGATATGCGAATTATCAAAGTGAAGAGCAAATGAGTAACTACTTAACGAGTAATGGATTTGAATCTGTAATAAGCGATATTGTTTGAAAATAGAGCTAGGAGTAGAGCTAAGGACTGATTAGTCCTAATTAAAAGTAATAATAAGATTCAAAATTCTGTCTCAATTCAGTTGAGATATCAGGAATATATTAAAGCTATTACTGAAGTCTTATGTATTTCTCAAAAGTTAACACTAGTGCTTTAGGAGCACTAGGTCGCAGGTTCGAATCCTGACTCCCCGACTCTATAAAAACCAATTCATACTAGCGAGTTACCCAGATTCGCTTTTTTATTGCAAAAATATGACCACTCGAAATGTGGTCAAATAGTGGTCAGTTGCGTAGTTTTTCTTAGCTTTTCTCAGTTCTCCAAAATTTATTTTTTGAAAGTCGATCTACAATAAGGGGCAATTATCTCCTTTTTAAATGTCAAGCACTCAAGCCATAGAAAATTTAATTAATGGTTATGCGACCAGTGAAGATTCTTCTTTTCTTATACCGAATGTAACTGAAGATTTTTTGGCTGTAAGGCCAAGTGGAAATCCAATCTCTGCGCAGGGATTAGTGGGAATGTTTGATAGTAAAGATTTAGTTGCAGAATCCTCAGAATTAATCAAAACCCACAAAATTGAAATTTACGGTGAAATAGCATACGCGGTTTTTACTTTGAATGAAATCTTCAGTTATAAAGGGAATCAAAATATAGATCTTTCAACTTACACTTGCATATTTAAAAATGAAAACGGTACATGGAAATATGCCTGGATGCAAAGATCACAAGGAACTACTGATATGAAAACTTGGGAATAAACAAAACTCTTACTACTTGCACCGCAGGTAAATTAAGGCTTGGTTATCCTGGATCAATAATTCCTGAAGAAATACCTTTTTAATTAATGTTGCGACTTCTTCCGTTACCGATTTTTATTTGCATTTATCTATTCTCTTGGTGGAGATGTAAAAACAATATTATCGCTAGTGATAGGCAACTAAAACCCTGCATTGATTGGGCATATATAAAAAATTTACCTCTCCCACCAAAACCTTCTTTTGTCGAGTTTTATATTGTTTATGTCTCTTCTTTTTTAAAATTTCCCTTTGGGATAATTATTCAAAAACTACCTTTTGCGAAAAAAGTAAGATACTACGAAAGAGAAATGAAATTAATATTTGATAAATGGAATCTAGAAAAAATTAAAAAAAATAATTAACTAATTTAATGATATGTCTGGAGTAAAGATATATATATTCCTAATAATACAAATATTGCTACACCTATTCCCATAAATGTAGTGGGTTGATTATTCCAAAAATTAGTTAAAAATTCCATTGATTGGCAAGTTTAAATTTTTTTAGCTCTATTAGCTCTATTTATAACCTTCCTCAAAATATTATTTTTAATTGATAAATCAGAAATACAATAAAGAGTTAAAAACAAAACTACTTTTGCAAAAAATGAGATTTGCATAATAAAAATAACTCTACACTCATAAAAGCAAATTTCATTAAAACTGCCAATTTTTTAGAAGACCTCAAAGGAGGTATTTTTAATAGTTGAATAGGAAAGACTTAAGAAAAAACAAATGCAACAAGATAAACAGTCTTAGCATTCGGAGAATCTCCTTTTAGATATAAGATAGAGTCAATAGAAAGAGACTTATGAAGGAATTAGAAGAAAATACTATCGAACAAATAAGAACTCTTCTTAATTATTTAGAGCAAACAGATCTATTAAAAAACAAGGATATTCTTAGATGCTTAGATGTAATAGCAAGAGAGTATGGCGGAGAAATAGTTGACAAAAATTAAATGGTAAATCCAGAGGAAAAAATAATATTACTAGAAAAAGCTTATGACGAACTAAAGGCAATTTGCACCAAGTTCCAAGACTAATCTGGAGCTACAGATATGGAAGTAAAAACTTTACTTCGAGAACTTGCGAGGGTTTATGAGAAAGATATTGATGGCAACTATGACATAGATTGGAAAGTTTAAATAAGTTTATTTGATATTCTTTTGCTATAAATTAATTGAGGCCAAACCTCATCAGCATACTCTACGTTTGCTGCAAGACATAAATTGATTCTATATAGTTGCGAGTCGATTTAATAACCCTTTCAGTAGTTGGAATTTCTGGAAGGGTTTCTTGTTACTGATATTTATTTAGTAATCGGTTATAAATTACCAACAATACTATTACCCCAAATATTCCATAAATTGCATGGTATGAGTCGTTGTGATTCTGCCAAAGCTCCTTTAAAAATAACTTCAATACTTCATAAATATTGCCCAATGAGAATAACATCCATAAGATTTTTCTCTAATTAATTTGCATAATTTCTTACAACTGGTAATTTTAGTGGGCTTCAATAAATTCAAATGCAAGATCAAAAAATTGAAAAGATAGCAGCTGTTGCAGTAAAGATAACTAAGATGCTGGTAATAATTTATCTAGGCTTCGTAGAAGTATTTAAAATTGGCAAATTACTTATAGAGAATTTAGATACTGAATTTGATATTCCCCGAAAATGGGCTTCACAAAACTATTCGATTCTAAAAAAACGACTGGCGGAAGGAAAAGTAGCTGGTGTTATAGAAAATTAGTAAGCGTTATATTTACGCAACAAGTTTGATCGAATATACGGCATCCTTACAATTATTTTTTTTATCCCATTCCTTTGCGAAAGGAGATTGCATCTCCGCACCTAATTTTTCTAAGTCGGTACAGTTCATTAATAAATGAGATTTGTGTTCATTCACTTTTACAAACTCATAATTAGTTACAAACTCTTTGCACATTTCTTCAAGAAATAATGTAGTTACATCATTTTTAAATTCTTCAAATGTACAGCTAAAAGTTGAGATGATGAGAGTGTTCATTAAAAAAAGGAGCTAATTGCCCCTTATTTTAGATCGACTGTCAATCTCGTTCTATGAGTAGACTTTGGCAACTATTGGACCAGCTTCTTCATCAGTAAAAACAGGTGTGGTTTCCCAATTGAGAAATTCACCCCATTCAGCGGCATGTTGATATATTGCTTTTGGATCATCAGTCTTTAAAACTATCCAACCCTCTAAAGAACCAGGTGCGTGGTATCTTCCAATCATCTCAACTCCAGGATAATCTCCCCCACCACCAAGAAATTTTTCTGCACCTTTTTGATGATATCCGGCCTTAAATGACCAATGCTGAACATAAAGCATTTTATTTTTTAATTTTTATTGGCTTTCTATTACTAGCAAAAAAAATTATTACTGAAAATAAATAGTTTTAATTGCCCATTTTTGAAGATCCATTAGTGAAACCATTAATTGAGAGTGCAGGTCATATTACCGATTCAACTTTTATTTAAAGCTACTTTATAGTTAAAATTCAAACTAAAATAGGAGGAAATTGGCACCTTTTTTATGCTGTTTCTAATTTCTTATAAATTCACTGATGCAAACGCCCAAGACAAGGGATCCAAAATGTTAAAAGAATGGTACGACAAAGGAGGGCCACAAAATAGACCAGAGGGTTATGATGTTAAATCTTGGATTTTCTTACCTCAACATGGCAATGGTTACTCTGTTGTAGATGTTGATTCTTTAGAAACTATTTGGAAACAGTGGAGTCCTTGGAGAGAATTATTGGAATTTACTATTGAACCTTGTGCGGATTTAGATCAAACAGTAGCTCTATATTGTTAATGAAATACTGCACTCCTAAAAAAGTAGTCAAATAGTGGTCGAATCTTGTTTAAAATGTCCGAACAAATCACTCGGAATTAAGCAAAAAATTAGCTATAACTCGAAAACCTAGTGCTGCATTTAAGCTATCTAGCGCTTTAGGAGCACTAGGTAGCAGGCTGGAATCATATTGCCAGGATAGTTATTGTGATAGTTCTTAGAAAGGCCAAAAAATGAGGATCAAAAATGCTCAAAAATTCAAAATAATGCCTAAGAGTTTCCATAAAAGAAATTGCAATTTTTAAATTTTAAATGAAAATCTAAACTTAATATTTAATTAGATATTTTTTTTGTAATTAGAATAATCCCATTCTTAATTAACTATGTTAGATAATCTCATTAATATGTTCATCATATCCAGATGTAATCAAGTACTCCTTCATCTGTGATTCACTCTGATAATTTGCATATTGGATATTTCCATCTGCATGCATAAGAGCTCTTAGATAAGCACTTCCATCATTAGTTTTCCAGTAAACCTCTTGGAAACCATCACCATCAAAGTCACTCGAAGCTTTCAAATTCAAATTATCATTTATCAAGTCATTCATAAATCTTTTTTGACTATCATGATCACTCCCTTTCTCAACCTCACCAGTTAACACAAGAGGATCGTTATAAATACCAACGATCCTTGTTATTCCTCCCGCTCCATTCTCGTTATATCTAGGTTTTCCAGTATTTTCGTCAATTTCCGCAGTAACCCATCTACCACTTAATCTATTTGTAAATACAGCTTCAATATCACCATCTGCATTGACATCAAGAGCACCCTGATATTTATAGTTATTTTTTGCTTCTAATAACCCCCCATGTAAATTACCGTCAAAATCTGATATTTCATCGAGATTATATTTATCATTGTATTTATATTCACCTAATTGATTGTTTTTGGAATTACTTAATACTTCCTTTTCTGAAATTTTATAATTAAAACTTACATTGCCTTCCCAATTTGAAGATTGATTAAAAGTCCAAGTCTTATCATTATTGTAGATAAGAGAACCTTCTCCATTTGAAAGAGTAAGATTTGAAACTTTAATCTCTTCATTATCTAAAGAAGAATTAGATAAAAGTTGTTGTTCGGTTATTAATATAGATCCTCCACTTTGGATTTCACCTAGATTTGAATCTGTTGGTAAAACATCACTAACAGTTTTTTCATTAATATTAAGAAAAGCATAAGCATTTGATCTCGCCCCATGAATATCTACAATTTCATAAGAAATTTTAATAATTCCATACCAATCTAAAGAAGGTGTAAATGAGTATATATCACCATCTTCTTGAGTTCTTGTACCATTACCTTCAATTATCTTTATATTTTCCACCTTTAGAAAGTCATTTTCAATATCGTAAGTTTTACTTAATAAAAGATCAATTTCATCTTTGTTAGTTATAGCTAGTTGTTCATTTTGAAAGATATCACCATAGCTAACATTCCCAGTTACAACGGGAGCATCATTAATTGGATTTACTAAGAATTTCGCTTTTGCAGATGCAGTACCGCCTTTACTATCTTCGATATCATAAACCAAACGAACTTTACCGTTCCAGTTTTGCTTTGGATTGAATGTATAAGTTCCATCATTATTATCTATTATATTTCCTTGTCCTTTTGCAACCTTGAGATTAGTAACTCTAAGAGAGTCATTTTCAACATCAGAGGCTTTAGAAAGAAGCTGATCAGAGGAGATGAGAAGTTTATTGTCTTCATCTATTGATCCGAGATTGACCCGGCCAGAAACAACAGGGGCATCATTTACAGGAGCTAATGAGAAAGATTGATTAGCATTTATTACGCCTCCATTTGAATCAGATACCAAGTAGGTTAAAGAAACATCTCCATTAAAATCTTGAGAAGGGTTAAGTGTCCAAGTGCCATCATTGTTATTAATTAACTGACCATTAGAAGTTTCAAGATTAGTAATAGATAAGGTATCACCATCAATATCACTAAAACCTGTTAATAAATCAGAGGTCTTGATTATATATGTAGTATCTTCAACGCCATTATTCAAAGTCGCAATACTTCCAGTAAGTTCTGGAGCATCATTTATTGATTTAACTGTTATGGATGCCTGTGTTGAAACAAGTTCATAAGAGACTGGTTTATTATTTTGAATCTCAAGAATTCCTTTCTTTATATGAGTTGTACTATAGCCCCCATAACTTTGCCACTGTCCAATATCTCCATGCCATCCACCTTCAGTATTACTTAGGTTAATTATGCCAATATCAGCCAAATCTCGAGGTGAGTAAGTCTGAGGATCAGCTACAAAATTTGTATATTGAACTATATCTCCATTAACCCATTCCCAGGAACCTTCAATCTTCTCGTCAGATATCCCAATTGCAACCTTTTCTCCTTCTCCCTTAAATACGTTTGAGAGGAATTGATTTTCTTCTTTACTATTGATCGAAACTAGATCTCCACCTAGAGCTAGAGCAGATTCTCTTATTTGGTACCAATTATTTCCGGATATTATTTTATATTTACTTTGCTCAAAATGAAAATAATCATCTGACAACGGCTCATCGGTTACATCATATTTAAGAGTTACATCACCATGCCAATCTTCAGAAGGGGTAAACACCCATTTATTTGAATCAATTTTATTTAAGATCCCTTCACCAGAGTCTATTCTAAGATTCACTATATAAAGATCATCAGAATCAATATCAGTAGCATTAGCAAGTAGATCTGCTCTAGTAAAAATAATTTCATTGTCTTCATCTACATTCCCTAGATCTACGGCTTGAGAAATTATAGGAGCATCATTAACAGGAGCTAATGAGAAAGATTGAGTTTCTATGGTTTCAGAATTAATGGTATTGATAATCGAATAAGAAAGGTCAATCGGACCGTTAAAATTCTCTGGAGGGACAAATGTCCATGTATTATTTCCATTCGTGGTTAAGTTTCCTACAGATGCAACAAGATTGGTAACTGAGAGATCAAGATTATTTGGGTCTTCGTAGCCTTTAAGTAAATCAGAAGCGCTTATGGTATAGGCAGTATCTTCTTGACCGTTATTAAGAGTTGCTTTTATACCTGTTTTTATAGGAGCTAGGTTTATAATTTGATCTCTAAACTGAAGTTTTTCAACCCCTTTCAGATGATTAACTTCTAAATCACCAGAAACGATTAGTTCATCATCAACAAATTTAAGGTTATAGCTTGAAAAGTCTCTTGAGAAGAATGCAGTATCAGTCCCTTGCCCACCATCAATAGTATTTTCGCCTCTTCCACCGTAAAGAAGATCATCACCTTCGCCCCCTTCTAAGATATCGTTTCCACCAAATCCAATGAGAGTGTCGTTCCCTCCTAAAC
>CACGBL010000029.1:0-11011 GCA_902571355.1 uncultured Synechococcaceae cyanobacterium
ATATTTAACTCGTTACCAATATCGCATATTTTATCTAAGGCTTTTTTAGGATTAGTTAAGGCAGTCATAAACAGACTTTGTTTCTTTTTGGAATCGTTGGCTATTAACTTATAGAGCTTTTCAGCATTACTGGACATGGTTTTAAAATCTATTTATTAATAGATTATTACTTCAAGCTACGTTTTGTTCATTATATTTATTATTAGATAAATCATTATCCACATCTTTTATCTCCTTTGCAGAGGCATCTGCCATACTTCTTGCGTCTAAACATAAAACTTTTCTTAGTTTGGCAAAGTTAGCTGCGTGAGATTTTCTACCATCTTTTTGAGCATAATACTCAGACTGCTGAAGAATATGGTGAAGATGAGTTAGCAAATATGGACTAATTACAGCTGATACCAAAACGTCACTATTTTCATTATCGTGAGAATCAGCATTTACTAATCTTTTTTTCGGTTTATCAATTATCGACCTTTTAGGAGAATCAATTTTTCTTGAATTTTTCATGGGACAATAAAACAATTAATTGATACGGACATAAATTTCCTTACTAATAATATACACAAAGATAGTATCCTTGACTAACTGTGTATACTAATAAGTAACAGTTATCAACTTTGACTCATGGCTACCCGCCAAAACTCAACTAATGGGAAGCCTAAATCCCCCAGAATTCAAGTAGTTCTTCCAGAATTAATATGTGAGCAATTAACTATCTTAGCCGTTAATGAATCTAGGACAGTAAGTAATATGGCAAAAGTGTTAATACAAGAGGGTATAAAAAAATATTTCGAAAAAGAAAGTAAATCACCTGTTTCAGAAAATAATTTAAATACTGATAAATTTAGAGATGAACTTGAAAGACAAAGCGTCAGAAGATTAAAAAGAGCTCCTCAAAGAATTAGATACTATAAAAAATCTGATTAAAAATAATTAATTTTGAGGCAATTTCTGTAAATCTACAGTTTTACCCATGACTACCAAAATATTTCCTCTTTCCAAAATATATTTTGCTGGAGGATTAACTGTTAACTCTTCAGCAGGTCCTGCAGCAAGAACATTTACTAAATAATTTTTCCTTAAATTTAAATCTCTTAAAGATCTTCCAATAAATTCCTCTGGAACAGTTATTTCATCTATACCAGTTTGATTATCTAGTTCCAATCTTTCGATTAGGTTTGGTCTTACTAGTTCTAAGCCTAATCTTTCTCCTTGCATCCTAGATGGGAAAACAACTTTATCTGCACCTACTCTTTTTAACATTTTTTCGTGCAAGTCACTGGTAGCTCTCGCTATTACTCTTTTCACTTTGCTACCTTCACTATCCTTAGCAATAAGAGTTGTAGTTATACTTGCTTCAATTGGTTCACTAATACCAACTACAACAGTATTCATTTCAAGAATTCCCGATTCCTTCATAGACTCTTCATCAGTACAATCTACAACTCTCGCTTCTATCGAAGGTTCTAATTGCCTTAAATCATCAATAGCTTTTTCCGAATAATCTGCAGCCAAAACATCAGCACCATTACTAATAAGTTCTCTGCAAACTGCAGTTCCAAATCTTCCAACGCCGACAACTGCAAAAGTGAGTGCTTCATTTTCTCTCTTTTGAGACCACTGCCACCAATCAGCCATAATAAAAACTCAATTAACTCTAAACATATAGATCAGCCCTAGGATAGCCAATTCTCTTTTGTCTATCTATTCTACTCTTATAAAGAGCCTGCCAAAGTGCACTTAAAAGCAAAAGGATCCCCAATCTGCCGACAAACATACCCACAATAAGAATAAATTGACCAAAATGATTTAATTTGACGGTTAAACCAATATCAAAACCAACTGTTGCAAATGCAGATATGCAAGTAAACAGAATTTCTAGGAATGTGAAGGATTCTTTTTTAACAAAAGTATTAGTTGTACTAAGCAACATTGCCATTAAAAGAACAAAAAGCAAAGATCCAACTGTGATTCCAACTGCCTTTAGAATAACTTTATCTGAAATTAATCTATTACTAATAACTACATCTTTCTGACCTCTTAAAGTTGATCTAGTTGCAGCCATTAAGGCAATAAATGTAGTTGTTTTTATGCCCCCACCAGTACCGCCTGTACTAGCTCCAATAAACATAAGAGTCATTAATAATAAGAGGCCCGTATCTGAGATAGAGTTCAAAGAAATCGGAAAATTTGTAAAGCCTGCAGTTCTTGCACTAACTGTTTCGAATATAGATGACATTAACCGTTCAAACAAATTTAAATCATTAAAAAATTGACTATTTAGCAATGATTCAGTAATAAAGAATCCTAATGATCCGAACAATATTAGAGAAAAACTTGTCCTAATAACTAGTCTGGAATGAAGGCTTAATTTCTTATAAGAAAGATTTTTTTTATGACTCCAAATATCATCAATAACCCGCCAACCCAATCCACCCATAACAATGAGAAAAACAAAAACACTATTAACCAAATAATTCGTTCTATAGTCTTGAAGACTATTTGACATTAACGAAAATCCTGCATTGTTATATGCAGAAATGCTGTGAAAAATCGAGGACCATAGTCTTTCCCAATTATTTTGAATGTCTACAAACCCAAAAGAATATAAGACAATTGCACCAAAGGATATAATACTAATCGCAGTAATAGCAATGCTTTGAAAAGTTCGACCAATTCCTCCAACTCCAAATTCATCTAAAGTCTTTCCTTTATCTAATCTAGTTCTTAGCTTTGTTCCCTTTACAACAAACCCTTGTAAAAATGTTGTAATGGCCATTAATCCTAGACCACCTGATAAAAGCATAAAAGCCAAGAAAACTTGGCCAAATAAATTTAAATCAACACCAATATCTATTATGGTTAAGCCAGTAACGGTTATTGCAGAAGTAGATGTAAAAAATGCTTCCCACAAACCAACCTTTGAAGATGAACATAATGGAGAGCTCAAAATTAAAGTTCCAAGGCAAATAATAAACAAGCCTGTAACAATAGTAAATTGAGGTACAGAAAGCTTTTTGTAAGCATCTTTTAACTTATAAACTGAGAATGGAAATTTCACGATATTACCCGTAATTTAAAATTATCAATGCTGGCACAGTAAATGACATTATAAGCGTTAATCCAGCTCCGTATTTTGCGATATCAAAAAATCTATATCTTCCAGGGCCATAAACCATTAAATTTGTTTGATAACCCATTGGAGTCAAGAAAGATTGACTTGCACCGAATAAAACAAGCATTATTAAAGCGCTTGGTGAAATTTCTAAAACATTTGAGAATTCAATAGCAACAGGCAAAATCAAAGCAACAGAAGCAGCATTACTTATAAATTGCGTAAGAATAACTGTAGATACAAAAATTACGACTAGTGCAAAATAAAGAGGCATTCCGTTAAGGACAAAGTTTAGATTAACTGCAATTACATCTGCTAATCCAGTTATCTGCATAGCTACACTAAAACACGATAAAGATCCCAGCAATAAAATGACGTCTAACCTAATTGATTTTTGTATCTCTGCAGGTCTTAAACATCCACAAGCAACCATTGCAATCACTGCCAAAAGAACTGAACCTACTAACGGAATATTAGAAACCGAAGGCAAAACCACCATTCCTATTGCAATTGCAATCGATATAGGTTTTTTTATCAAAAAAGGTAAGTCATCTTCGAATTGATCTAAAATAAGCAAATCATTACTAGCTTGTAAACCTCTTATTGAATCCAGCGGTGCTTGCAATAATAAAACATCTCCAGCCCTTAAAACAGCTTGGCCTAACCTCTCTTGAACAGTTTGTTGACCTCTTCTTAATGCTAAAACTGTTGCATTATGACGCTGCCTAAATCTTAATTCTCTCAAACTTGCACCGGCTAAAGTTGAACCAGCTGGCAACAAGGCTTCAAAGGTCTTAGTACCTTCATCATCTGAGAAAACATTAGCCCCATCGAAAGATATTTTGTTTTCTCCTAACAAAATAGTATGTTCCTGCTGCAGCCTAAATAAGTCTGCCCTTGTAACGCGGATTATTAATCTATCATCCGGTTCAATCTTTCTATCAGCCAAAGGAGGAAGAATAACTTTTCCATTTCGTTGCAATTCCAGAACATCAACGTCAAATCGTCTTTGCAATCTACTATTTCTGACAGATTGTCCAACTAATTCTGAAGTAGAGGGAATAGTAACTTCTGTAAAATATATATTCATATCACCATTTTTAATAAACTCCTTATCTCTCCCTCTATCTGGCAAAAGCATGTCAGAAACTAGAATCATATAGGTTGTACCTATAAGCCACACAGGAATTCCTATTGATGTCAAACTAAATAATTCCAAACCTCCATAACCTAATTGTTGACTAATATCACTGACAAGAAGATTAACTGAACTACCTAATAATGTCAGAGTTCCACCGAGTAAAGTAGCAAAAGAAAGAGGTAATAAAACTTTTGATGGTGAAATATTTCTTCGCTCGCACCAACTTTCAATTAAAGGTAGCAAAGATGCTACTACTGGAGTATTAGGTACAATTCCAGATATTGGAGCAATCAAAAAAGCTATTAAAGAAATTAATTTCCTTGGAGTTCGAATACTTTCAGAAGAAATCAATTCTCTTACTCTGTCTAAGGCACCACTTTTAAATAATGCTGAGGAAACTGCAAATAAACCCATAAGGGTAATTAAAGAAGGGCTACCAAATCCAGCTAAAGCTTTTTCAGGAGAAAGAACCCCAGTAGATATAAATATTCCGACACATAACAAACCAGTCAATTCTGGTGCAATAGTATTTCTAATAAACAAAATTATTGACATTATTAAAACAACTACCGTTATAAACGCATCAAAATTATTACTAACAACTGCAATTAAATTCATACAAAACTTATTTAACTCAATATACCCAAAAACAATATTTCAAAAAAGTTTAATTGGAATAATCATCTTTTTTAAGAAAATTTTTAAAAATAGATTTTTTTTGGAATATCCATGAAGATGCAGATTTTAAGCTTTCTGTTATATCAGGCAACTTGGAAGCATAAATAAGTCTTCTTGCCTCAAAAGCCAATTTCCCAGATAAAGTAACCCCAAGCCCAGAAATTGAAGCATCACCTATTCCTAAGCTAATCATTTCACCGTTGTCTTGAAATTCAAAGGGTAAAGGATCCTTTCCTTGAATTAAAAGTTCTAAATTATTAGCAAGATGATTTCCTTCCTGCATAGCGACCTGAGCAGTTATGGGTAAATCCTCCATTCCTTCAATAACTGAAATATCACCAATAGCAAAACAGTTTTTATAGTTTTCTATTTGCAAATTATTATTAACTAAAATTCGTCCAAATTTTTTTATTATTTGATCAGTTTCTAAGTAAGACAAATTAGGTTTAACACCTGCTGTCCAAATAACAATATCTTTATCCAAGGAAGTCATTCCAACCTCACTAGAAATACTAATCTTAGTTTCTGTGACTTCTTTAACTGTCGAATTCAAAAGAACGTTGATTTTTCTTTTTTCTAATGCCTTCTCTGCTTGTTCTTTATTAAAAATTTTATTTTTATTGAGGATTTCGTTTGATTTTTCTATTACATTAATTTCGAATTGGTCTATAAATATATCTTTAATTTTGCATGCCAACTCGATGCCAGAGGGACCACCTCCAACTATGAATAACTTTTTATGCAACGCAGTATCTTGTGATTTTTTTAAAAAGGAACTTAATTTATTTAAATCGTGAACATCATTAAAAAAATAACAATTTTCATCTACACCTTTTGTAAACAAACTATTTGGAATAGATCCTGTACAGATAACGAGATACTGATAACTTAATTTTAATTCATCACTAAATTCAAGAATATTTTCTTCGAAGGAAATATTGGTTAAACAATTTCTTAAAAAAGTTATACCCGCATCAGAAAAAATATTTGCAAATTTTGGGGTGGCTTCCCAACTTCTTATTTCCTTACTTAAAACTTCGTACATTAAAGGTTTAAATATAAAGTTAGTTTCAGAATCAACCACAAGAATCGGTAAAGAAGGATTAAGATTTTTTAAATTCAAAGCAAATGTCATACCTGCAAAACCTGCTCCAACTATTACTATTGGTTTTTGTATTGATTTCATTAGAGAAATATTGTTATGCGTAAATGTATTATTAAACTATACGAATAATTTTTAAATTGAGCGAAATAAAATTAAACTCATAATCAAACTGAAGAATGATTGAAAAAATCCACAAAGATATTCAAACTAACTTGAGGAAATATAATCAAGAGCTTTTAGATATGAAGCCTCAAGCAATGCTTAGATGGGGTTATGAAAAGTTTGATAATCAATTTGCTATTACAACAAGTTTTGGTATACAGTCATCAGTACTTTTATATATGGTCAGCAAATTATCTCTACAAAAAAAAATCAAAATATTTTGGATAGATACAGGTTACCTTCCTCCAGAAACATACCATTACGCCGAAAAGCTTATTGATAATTTATCCTTGGAAGTTGAAGTTCTGCAAAGTGAATTATCTCCAGCAAGAATGGAGGCCAAATACGGAAAACTTTGGGAAACAAAAAAAAAGAGTGATCTAGATAAGTATCATGAATTGAGAAAGATAAAACCTTTAGAAAATGGTCTAAAAAAATATAATATTTTCTGCTGGGCAAGCGGTGTTAGATCAAGTCAAACAGAAAATAGAAATAAAATGAAATTCATAGACGTAATTCGTCAAAGACTATCTTTAAGACCTATATTAAATTGGACAAGTAAAGATATTTTTTATTATATGGAAGAGAATAATTTACCTGCCCATCCACTTTTTATCAAAGGTTATTCTTCTGTAGGAGATTGGCATTCAAGCAGCCCCGATGGTGTTGAAACAAAGGGCAGAGATACAAGATTTGGAGGAATCAAACAAGAATGTGGAATACACACTAATAATTAAATTGATCATAGAACAATGGTCTCAGATATAAATTTTTTATTAGTAGGTAATAGTAGGCTTCATTGGGCAAAATATTCTAAAAATAAATCTAAATTCTTCCATACCAAAAAAGAGCAAAAAATTCCCGAAAATATAGATTTTGATCAATTAATTTGGGCTTCTGTAGGAAAACTACCAAATTTTTTGCTGAAAAAAGAAAATGAAATAAAAACTAAAGATATCCAATTATCAAATCTTCCTGATTATTTTGGAGTTGATAGAGCTCTTGCCTGTATTGCCGCTTTAAAAATTATTGAAAACCCTTTGAAAAAAGATTTGCTAATTGCAGATTTTGGAACAATATTATCAATAACGAAATTGAATTCAAATGGATCTATTATTGGAGGTCAACTTCTTCCAGGTTTTCTAACACAATTAAAATCAATGGAACAAAATACAAAAAATCTTAAAGTTCCCAAAAAATATGATATTCCGATCAAAGATTTTTTAATTAATACAGAAGAAGCAATCTTAAAAGGAGTACTCAACTCTCTTACTGGCGTTATTCATAGTTTATTTAATCCCGAAAAAGATATTTTAATAATATGTGGAGGAGACTCCCAATTACTCACAAAATCTCTAAAAACTAAAAAAGAAAATATAATCAATGCTCCTAATTTAGTTATGGAGGGGATGATTATTCACCACCTGTACATAAAAAATTAGCTTAACCCAAGGTCTGCAATTATATGATCAGCCATTATTGCTGCTTTTACCTTTAAGTAAATTTTTTCAATTTTACCTTCACTATCAATTAAAAAAGTATTTCTCATCATTCCCATATATTCTTTTCCCATGAATTTTTTCAGTCCATAGCTATCATAATCAGAAGAAACTTTGAAAGGTTCAGGATCAGTTAAAAGAATAAAAGGTAAATTAAATTTTTCTATAAACTTCTGATGAGAGGATGAATTATCTTTACTAATACCAAGCACAACAAAATTATTTTTTTGGAGTAAATCCCAATTCTCTTTAAAATTGCATGCTTCTTTAGTACATCCTGGAGTATTATCTTTTGGATAAAAATATAGTATTATTCTCTTACCTTTAAAATCACTAAGAGAAACTTCTTTCTCAAAAGAATCTTTTAATTTAAATTCTGGTGCTTTGTCGCCAACCTTAAGAGCCATTGAAATTATTAAATGAGTATAAATATAAAATACCAAAAATTTGGTTTTATGAGATTAAAGGTGTGCAAGATGTCGCAACAACAGAAGAAATTAAAACTGCAAAAAAGCTAACAAATTCAAGATCGAAGATTTTCTTAGAAACAAGAGCTTATTTGCGAAAATCACTTTCAACACTTTTTGATTTAGACCCTCTAGAAATTCCAATTAATGCTAAACCTGGACAACCTCCAAGTTTACCCTCTGGCATGGGAAATATCAGTTTAAGTCATTGTAAAGATGCCATTACTATAGTCTGGTATAAAGGCAAAATAGGAATTGATATTGAGAGAACAGATAGAGATTTTAACCATATAAAATTTGCAAAAAAATATTTTTTTCATACCAATAAATCAAACCACAATAATTATTTAACAAAAAATATGATATTAAATCAATGGTGTGCCGTTGAAGCGGCTATAAAATGGGATCATGGAAAAATAGCTAAAGACATTAAATATTGGCAATTTTTTGAAAAGCCAAAAGAGTTAATTCATAAGAAGAAAAACATACATTTAAATTATTCACAGATTAACTTCCATAATTGGACCATCGCTTTAGCTTACGAAGAAAAAACTTCTTTTAATCCTGAGATTATTTGTTGTTCGAAAAATTTTTAATTTTCTTTTCTTCTAAGAAGTTCTTCATATTGAGTTTTTTCCCATCCATTCTTATTTGGTTCCCATATTTTTAAACCTCTTAAAGATTTAGGAAGATATTCTTGTACGACCCAATTACCTGGATAATTATGAGGATTGACATAACTATTAGAATTATTTTTTAAATGAAGTGGAACATCAAAAGCATTGGTAGATTTGATTGTTTCAATTGCTTTAAAAATACTTTTCGTACTATTACTTTTTGGAGAAATAGCTAAATATAAAGAAGCCTGCGTTAAAAAATATAATCCTTCTGGAAAACCAACTCTATCAAAAGCATCACAACAGGATTGTACAACTACTATGGCATTAGGATCAGCTATTCCAATATCTTCACTAGCAGATATAAGTAGTCTCCTAAAAATAAAATTAGGATCTTCACCAGCTTCCAGCATATTCGCAAGCCATAATAAAGTTGCATCTGGATCAGAACCTCTTATGGACTTGATAAAGGCACTTATTACATCGTAATGATTTTGACCATTTTTATCGTAAACAATATTTTTCTTTTGTAGTGCATCCTCTGCTATTGAGAGATTAATGTTGATTTCTTTAGCATCATTTTCAGCAGTTGTTTCTATAGCCATCTCTAGCGCATTTATTAATGTCCTTGCATCTCCGCCAGAAAATTTAATTAAATGACTTATAGCATCTTGAGTTAAATAAACCTTTTTTGAATCTTTTTGTTTTGAATAGTGAGTAATGACTTTTTGTATTATTTTCTGCAAATCATTTTCTGCTAAAGGAAGTAATGTAAAAATACGAGACCTGCTAACAAGAGCTTTATTAACAGCAAAGAAAGGGTTTTCAGTCGTAGCACCAATAAAAGTTATAGTTCCATTTTCTATTGAAGGTAATAAAGCATCTTGCTGAACTGATGTAAATCTATGAACCTCATCGATAAATAAAATTGTTTTTCTTTTTGAATTTATTAATCTATCTTTTGCATTAGCAATTTCATTTCTTAATTCTTTAACACTTGATAATACTGCATTTAACTTAATTAATTTTGACCGCGTATTAAAAGAAATAATTTCAATTAAAGTAGTTTTTCCAACACCTGGAGGGCCAGAAAAAATAAAATTACTGATCTTATCGTTTAATATTGCACTTCTTAAAAGCGAATTCTCATTCAGTATTGGTTGTTGACCAAAAAAATCTTCCAAATTTTTTTGGTCTTAATTTATCTGCCAAAGGTGCAGTGTTTTCTATTTGAGAATAATTAGTAAATAAATTTTCTGAATGCATATAAATAAAATCAAAAAATCATTACTTTCAATTCTATGTAATTACTGTAGGAGTTTCCATTTGAGTAAGTTTCGAAATGTTCAATAAAGCATCTAAATCATCTATTAGAGGTTTCAAAGCGATCTGAGGATTTAACGAAAGATTCTGTTGAGGATCGAAAAATTTCTCAAAGTAAAGTCTTAATGTTGCACCCTTAGTTCCAGTTCCAGAAAGGCGCACAATTACTCGAGAATTATCATCAAGGACCAATCTTAAACCTTGATTTTCACTTATGGAATTATCAACTGGATCTAAATATGAAAAGTTATCTGCAACTTTAACTAAATGGCCAGCAAAACTATTTTCTTTTAAATTTTCGAGCATAGAAGTTAGATTACCAAAAATTTGATTAGCAATATTTGAGGGAATTGCTTCATAATCATGTCTTGAATAATAATTCCTACCAAATTGTTTCCAATGATTCTGCATCAAATCATTTACCGAACATTTTTTCTCAGCTAAAACTTGTAACCAATACAAAACGGCCCATAGTCCATCTTTCTCTCTCACATGATTACTACCTGTTCCGAAACTTTCTTCTCCACATAAAGTAATTAAATTAGAATCTAAAAGATTTCCAAAAAACTTCCAGCCAGTAGGCGTCTCGAAACAAGGTATATTTAATGCCCGAGCAACATTATCAACCGCTGAGCTGGTTGGCATGGATCTTGCCACACCTGTAATACCATCTTTATAACCAGGGACACATTTTGTGTTAGCAGTGATAACTGCAAGGCTATCACTAGGATTTACAAAACATCCACTTCCTAAAATCATATTCCTATCTCCGTCTCCATCGCATGCAGCACCAAAACTATAAGATTTTTTATTTAATAACAAATCAGCCAAGTGGGATGCGTAAGTAAGATTAGGATCAGGATGTAAACCTCCAAAATCTTTTAACGGGTTACCATTCATG
>CACGBL010000030.1:0-10681 GCA_902571355.1 uncultured Synechococcaceae cyanobacterium
TCTAACAATTGCAATTTTTATATTACCTAAAGCAGTTTGACAATATTTATCAATTTGTAAAATTGCTCCTAGAAAATAAAAAGTAATTTTTTTTATTTTTACACCCTGATTAAGTGATACAAAAGTATGAAAAACCTCATGAAAAATAATTGAAGATAATAAGAAAAAAGAAGTTAAAAATCCTATAATCCATGATTCTTTAACATTATAAATATCACCAGAAGTTAAATTAATCTGATTACTTATACTCCATGAGAATAAAAAAAGAACAGCAAACCAATAAGGATGAACTTTAAAGGGGATTCCCCATATTTTAAAAATTTGCCAACTTCTCAAAAATAATCTCCGCTATATTTATTAATAATATTAATTTTACATATCAGAATAATTATATGCCCAAGACTAATACCTTAATTAAAATTTGTGGTCTAACCTCAGAAGAACAAGCTCTTCAAGTCGCAAAATTAGGAGCACATGCTATTGGCATTATTTCAGTAGAAGAGTCACCAAGATATATATCAGCTGAAATTAAGAAAAAAATTTTTAAAACTTTAGAAAAGTTGCATCCAAAAATCGAGAGGGTATCAGTTGTACAAAATTGTCCAATAGACTTAATTATTAAAAATTTCTTAGGAAACCCGAGTGAAACTATCATTCAATTACATGGAGATGAAGATATTGATTACTGCAAAAAAATAAGAGAAAAGATACCCAATATTGGCCTATGGAAGGCTTTCAGAATAAAAACGGAAAAGGACCTAGATAAAATAAAACCTTTTGAGGATTTTGTAGATGCTATCCTCCTTGATTCTTGGAATGAAAAAACTTATGGAGGTTCAGGAAAAAAAATAAAATCTACTTATTTAAAGAAACTCCAATTTAGCAAACCTTGGTGGTTAGCAGGTGGAATATCAATTGAATGGATTGATGAAATCCTTACAGATATCAAACCTGATGGACTAGATATTTCAAGTAGTATTGAATTTTCTCCTGGTTTAAAAGATATTAAAAAACAGAAGATCTTTTTAATTTTTTAAAAAGAAATTAGTAATTATTAGAAGCGGACTGCTGTTTTACAAGCTCAAAAAATTCTTGTTTTAAACTTAAATCGTGTCTAAAATCGCCTCTAACCACAGAATTAATCATACTTGTATTTGGTTCTTTGACTCCTCTCCACTTCATACAGTAGTGCTGGGCCTTTACAATAATGCCTAAACCTTTAGGTTCACAAAGTTTTTCAATTTCATCTGCAAGAATCATTACAGCTTCTTCCTGAATATGAGGTCTTGAAAAAACCCAATCAGCAACTCTCGCAAATTTTGAAAGTCCTATGACTTTATTTCCAGGTTTAATTCCTATCCAACACTCTCCTAGAATTGGAACTAAGTGATGTGAACATGCAGATCTTACCGAAATTGGACCAACTGTATAGATTTCATCAAGATTCTTGTCATTAGGGAAACTTGTAACTTTAGGTTGTTCATGATATCTACCTTTAAAAACTTCATTTAGATACATTTTTGAAACTCTTTCAGCAGTTTCTTGAGTATTATGATCATTTTCAACATCAATTACGAGGGACTTTAGTAAGTCTTTGACTCTTGAGGCTACTTCTTTTTCTAAAATTTCTAATTCACCAGGATTTATAAAATCAGCAATATTATCGTTAGCACTAAATCTTGTGCCAGAATTCTTAATTCTGTCTCTTATGATTTCAGAAATTAGTTTATTAGTAATCTGGTCGTCAAGGTTTCTAATATTATCGTTGGGTAATGTAGAGGTCATAAAATTTTAAACAGAAAATTGTATGCAACTTAATTAACTGTATCTTCCAAAAGCTTAATTGCTCATATACTATATCACATTCTCTTGTTCGATCGGGTTCAAATAGCACTAAAAAAAATCACTGTTTTAAGATTAATCAGATAAACAGAATATTTAAAAGGCTCCGCCAGAAGGCATCAAAGTTAAGTCTTCAATCAGTTGTGATTCAGGTTTTTGAGCCATGTAGAGAATAGTTTCTGATACCTCTTTTGAAGAGAGCATAGAAGTTCTATCAAAATCAGAATTGATTGATTCGGAGTCCCAAAGAGGAGTATTTACTGAACCCAGAGTTATCGTGCACGCTCTTATTGAATTAGATCTCTCCTCCTCCCTCAAGCATTTAGTAAACATAGCTATTGCAGATTTTGAAACACAATAAGCCCCCCATTGGGGGAATGCATTATAAGAGGCATGACTACTGACATTAATAACTAAACCACCATTTTTTCTCATTTGAGGAATTATTGAACTACAAATTTGAAAAACACTTGTGAGGTTTGTTTGAATAGTTTGTTCCCATTGACCAAATTCCATTTCAACCAAAGGGCCATTAAATGCGCAACCGGCATTATTTATCAATACTGAAGGGCACCCATACTTCTCAATTGCCTCTTTAACACAATGCTCTATTTCTAGAGGATTTGATAAATCACATTTTACTAGGTTAATTTTTGATTTAGTGATCAACAGTTCGCTCTTTAGTTTCTCCATTAAATCCATATTCCTGGAGAGTAAAATTAAATCCCAGCCAGCATTGGCAAAAGTGATTGCGGTAGATCTACCAATACCTTTCGTAGCACCCGTTATAAAAGCTAGTTTCAAATTATTCAGTTTTTTGGGGGATTTCACTATAAATCTCTTCAATATTATTTGCTTCGATAAATTTACCTAAAACCCTAAACTTTTTGTATCTTTCCTCAATTAATTCTTCTTCAGGCATTTGCAGTAAAGCGTTAAGGTGTTTCTCAATAGCCTCTTTTAGTGTGTTACCAGCATCTAAAGGAGCCCAATTATTCCCACCAGAAGGTTCTGGTAATATTTCGTCTATTATACCTAATTTAAGTAAATCTCTACCTGTGATTTTAAGAGCTGATGCAGCTTCTGGTGCCTTCGCAGCATCTCTCCACAAAATTGATGCACATGCTTCTGGACTAGCAACTGTATAAACACTATGTTCAAACATTAGTAATCTATCGGCAACACCTATTCCAAGTGCTCCTCCAGAACCTCCTTCTCCAATGACAGTAGCCACAATTGGAACTTTCAATCCAAACATCTCTCGAAGGTTTCTTGCAATCGCTTCACCTTGACCTTGTTCTTCAGCTTTTAAACCAGCATAAGCTCCAGGAGTATCAATAAATGTAAGAATTGGCAAAGAAAATCTATTTGCATGCTGCATTAATCTAAGAGCTTTTCTGTAACCTCCTGGTTTTGCCATCCCAAAGTTTCTTACTACATTTTCTTTTGTGTCCCTTCCTTTCTGATGCCCTAACATCAAAACTGGTCTATTGTTTATAGAACCTATCCCCCCAATTAGTGCCATATCATCGCCACCATTTCTGTCTCCATGTAATTCTATCCAGTCATCACAAAACATTTGAACAAAATCCAAAGTACTAGGTCTTTGAGGATGTCTAGCTACCTGAATCTTTTGAGCAGGGGTGAGAGATTTAAATATTTCTTCTCTTCTCCTAGCAGCTAAGGTTTCAAGCTGAAGAAGCTGTTGACTAACATCTACTTCTGAATCTCGAGCTAATTCTTTAATTTGCTCTATCTGCTTCTCAAGTTCAACAAGAGGCTTTTCAAAATCAAGGAGGTAACGTTTAGCCATAATTTAAACAGTTAATACGTTAGGCTGCTTATCAAGTCCAATCGCAGAAAAACCATGCTTTAAAGATGCTGCTCCAATAAACTCCATCTTTTCAAGGGAAATGTTATTTCTTCCCCAACTAAAGTTTGTATGACACTTTTCAAATTCTAAAATCATAGCTTCTGCAAAGCAAGCAAACATCTCTCTCTGAGGGTTTTGCATCTCCGCAAGTTCCATCATATTCCAACCAATATCATTGAAAAACTCTACAATACCTCCTTTTAAAACATGAATATTTTCACCCTGAAATTTCTCATCAAGATTTTTGGGGTATCCGCCATCAATCATTAAACATGGTTTTTTTAAATTATCTATATCAATTTCAATAGTTTTAGGCATACTTGCAACCCATACAACAATATCCGCCTGAGGCAATGCCTCATTTAAGCTTGTTACGGTGCCACCATCTAATTCTTTTTGTAACAGCACTAGTGGTTCTTGTTGTCTTGCTACCATAAGAAGTTCTGAAATCCCAGTTTTATTGATAAGCCACCTACAAACAGCACTACCAATATCACCTGTAGCACCAATTACGGCAACAGTAGCTTTTTTAAGGTCTATCCCAATGCGAGGCGCATTTATTTCTAGTTGCTTACAAATTACCCAGGCGGTATGAGTATTGCCAGTAGTAAACCTTTCCCAATCTAATGAAGTATTTCTAATTTGTTTATGCTGTAGAAGATTAAAATTCTCAAAAATAATAGAAGTAAATCCTCCTAAAGCGGTAATGTTAATCCCTTTTTTCTGAGCTAGTTCCATAGCATTTAGTACTTTTCTTCTAGCAGTTTTAAACCTAGAAAGCATTTCAGGAACAAAGCAAGAATCTATATAAGAACCTTCAATAGATATTCCAGTAGCACTCTTAACTTCTACATTTTCAACAAGCTGAGGAGGAGCAGTACACCAAACATCCAAGTCGCCATCTGCAATATGATCAAAGCCCAGCATCGAAGCTTTTCTTTTTGCATCTTCAAAACTTGTTGAGTGGCCTATTAACCCAAACATTTAAAATTTATAAATGGTTTCTATACGATGTTATGAACAATAGCACAGAGGTAACTACTTAAATAGGATTGATTAATTATTAAAAGCCTTAATTAATTGGAAATGTAATTAGACGATAGCTGCCATAGCCATTCTTGCAATTTCTCTATTATCTAGACCAATTTCCATCAATGTATCTTGATAAGCAATCATAAATTCTTCCATTAACTCTTCTCTGTCCATAGCTAAAACTGATGCGTCATCTGCTACTTCATCTAACATCTTTTTAATTAACGGGAGATTAACCTTATTAGCTTCCATTAATTCCTCTTTACAAGTAGATAAATTATCTTTAAGCCATTCTTGACCATAATTTAAATGCAGATATTCATCTTTAACAACTCCCTCTGTTATTTTTTTTGCAAAAGGATCCGCTACTCTTATGTAGACGTTATAAGCAGAAATTGCAAATGCTTCAATTAAGATGGCTTGTATTAAAAGACATGTTGTTAAATTTCCTTTTTCAAGAGCAACTTGAAAATTACCATGTAATTTAGAAAAGAATTTTTTAGCAAATTCCATATCAGCTACTACACCTAAATTTCTTCCACAAGCAGTAAAACCTTTTTTATGCTTCATTTCCATTCTCGCCAATTTAGTTAACTCCTCTAACTCATTTGGAATTAAAGTTGCTATTGAAATGTAATTATCATGAGCCTCTTGCTCTCCCTCTATAACAATTGCATTTATTCTGCTATATGCATCCTTATAAGAATCTGTAGTAAAGTCGGGTAAATCTAAAGAAATCGGATTAGTCGATTCTTCAATAGTTTTTTTATTTGATTCTAGAGTTTGCATGTCAGTAATCTTTAGCTCATTATGCATGAATATTACATGATTATAGAGAGTTTATTTAAATATCATGAAAATAGTTTCAATTGTTAAGTCACATTTTTTACTTAAACTTATTTAAGAATTGTTTGGCCAATCTGATTGCATCAGATTCATAATCAATTTGAACCAATGATTAATCAATAATTTCTTTAAATTTTTTCCTAAAGACTCATTTGCTCCTCTACTATCTCCAATAACACCTGATTTACTAAAGTCGTCAGTTAGCCAAGCAGTAGGCGCATTACCCTCCAGACTCCAACCTTCAGGGATCTCTAATTTATAACCCTCATTTGGGCGTTCATTGCCTACTAATTCTGGTTTCAAAGCCAGCATCAAACTTGTTTCAGCTAAAGAAGCATGAAGCCCATCTTCAATCTCAGTTTTTGTTAACAATTCACTCAATCCATTCACACCACTCCATAAGAAACAAGGGAAAACTGCCATCTCTGGAGCGACACTTCTTAGCTCTCTTGCAGCTGTATTTAATAGGGAAATCTGACCACCATGTCCATTAATTAATATTAATCTTTTAAAACCCATTTTAGATAATTGACCTCCGACTTCCTTTATCATTGAGGTTATTAAATTTGAGGAAAGTGAAATTGTGCCGGAGAAACCCTTATGTTCAGGAGAAAACCCAATATATTGGGTTGGAAGTTTTTTTAATGGAATATCGGCAGAGAATAATTTAAAAACTTCGCTAATAATTTCATCAACAAAAATACTGTCTGTAGCAAGAGGCAAATGCGGCCCATGCTGCTCAACAGCGCCGAATGGCCAAATCACTGTTGATCTTTTGTTTTTAGCAACACACTCAATTTCTTGCCAATTTAAATATTCAAATTTATTTGGTATTGGTTTAAAGTTCATTAATTTTAATTTTGAGTACTAACATTTAGAGTATGTTAATAATTAATTATTCTTATTTTACCTACGATGGGAGTCAGTAATAAAAATGCCCAAGATAATATCCAACCAAAGGGCAATAAAAAACCTCTTCAGGTACTTCACATAAGCAAGAAAGATACTCAAAAAATAGATAATGAGCAAACCAATTCGCAAGAAGATATTAAAAAAGAAAATACTGCAATCAAACCTCAAATTATTAAAGATGATTCGGTAAAAGATATTGAGCAAAGTAATGAAAAGAACAAGGATTTTGATATTGCTCAACAAGACCTAAATACAACCCTTAATTTTTCTGAGCAAAAAACAGATTTTCAATTAGAAAGAACAGTTGATGAATTCGATTTTGATGAAAGTGCTTTTTTGGAGGCTTTAAATGCAAATGAGCCAATTGGAGCTACTGGAGAAACAATTTCAGGCAAGGTTATAGCAATCGAAAGTGATGGGTTATACGTTGACATTGGTGGAAAAGCACCTGGTTACATGCCCAAAAAAGAATGTGGTTTGGGTGTCATAACTAACTTTAAAGAAAAGTTTTCTTTAGGCCTTGAAATGGAAGTTTTGGTTATCAAAGAACAAAATGCTGATGGGATGGTAACAGTGAGCGCTCGAGCATTAATTCTTAGGCAAAGTTGGGAGAAAGTATCATGTTCCGCAAAAAATGGAGAATTAATTAATGTTTTAATTAATGGATTTAACAGAGGTGGGCTTACTTGTGATGTTGATGGATTAAGAGGATTCATTCCTAGATCTCAACTTGAAGATGGTCAAGATTATCAATCTTTTGTTGGCAAAAATCTAAAAGTCGCATTTCTTGAGGTTAATCCAGAATCCAGAAAATTAGTTCTCTCTGAAAAGAAAGCATCATTAGTCTCTAAACTTTCAAGTCTAGAATTAGGTCAATTAATTGAAGGAGAAGTTTTAGCTGTAAAACCATATGGCTTTTTTATTGATTTAGGTGGAGCTAGTGGACTTCTTCATCAATCCTCACTAACAAATGGATCGATTCGTTCTTTAAGAGAAGTTTTTAGAGAAGGGGAAATTATAAAAGCTTTAATATCTGAAATTGACCTCGAGAAAGGGCGCATAGGTCTCAATACAGCACTCCTAGAAAACTCTGCAGGAGAATTAATTATTGATAAGCAAAAAGTTATGCAAGAAGCCACAGAGAGAGCACTAAAAACTAAAGCACTCTTCGATAAAAAAGAACAAGATAAATGAACATCAATAAAAAAATGGAGTCAAGTCTTAAATTAAAAATTTCGAATTGGGAATTAGACTTTTACTCAAGACCAATTATTGAATCAAATGGAAAAAAAAGGTGGGAGTTAATTATTTGCTCTACTAAAAGTTATAAGACAGAAGATATTTTTCTTTGGAATAAAAAATGCCCTGCCAATGAAGTTAACTCAGTATGGCTTACAAATGCGCTAAATGAAGCAATAAGTGAGGCAAAAAAACAAGGTTGGGAGAAACCTTCAATAGTTCGATTCTGGAGGTCGTCAATGAAATCGATCATTAAAAAAGCTCTGGAGGCCCTAAGTATTGAGCCTATTGTAAGTAGGAGAACTTACGATTTATTAGATAGAATCGAATTTCTTGAAAAAGAGATTTATCCAAAGGAAAAAGGTTATGTAAGAGGTGTATTAGCCCCTACTTTTACTTCTAAAATGGATAACCCTCCTCAACCTCTACCAGAAGCAGTGAGGGGCGATGCTTTAACTATCTCTGAAATATCAATCGGCGAATTAAAATCAGCAGAAAATTGGCCTATGGAATTTGGAGATATTTTCCCAATTCATAAAGATTTAGATGACAATAACTTAGTTCCAGGATTAAGACTATTTAGCAAAGATAGATCTTTAGCACTTTCTGCTTGGTTCAGTTGTTTAGAACCTATTAAATTAGTCATTAATAAGAACCAACTCATACTTGAAGCTTCAGAAGTAGATAAGTGGCTTGTAACAGATTTGCCAGAAAAAGATGCAACCATTTTAAGTGCAAAGTTTCTAAAGAATAAAAAAAATTCTTTTGGATATCAATTTATTTCCATACAGTCAACGCCATATGTCGAAAAATTTGCAGGATTCTGGATCTTGAGAGATATTGAATTAATATCATAAATTCATTTAAGGAGAAGAAACTATTCCTTATAAAGAGATATATTTTTCAAAATCTGAAATTTTTATTCAAAACAAAAAATTTGAGTATTATTCATCCCCTATCCTTAATCAATATAATTTCACACATGCATTCTTTACGAAGTCAAGCCATGAGAATTTTCTTCAACTATTGGGGAATCATTTTAATGAAAATTACATAAATTGTGTCTCCAATCAAATTCACAGTAATGTGATTGTCTTTGGATCACTTTCACAAGAAGGGAGTAAGACTGATGCAGATGGTCTTATTGGAAATAAATGTAATCAAAACTTATGGATTTACACTGCTGATTGCATGCCAATATTTTTTGCCGATAAAAGGACTAGAAATGTAGCAGCCTTACATTGTGGAAGGAAAGGTTTAGAAAAAAAAATAATAAAAAATCTAGTTAAAATTTTCGATATTTTTGGGACATCAAGAGATGACTTACTTGTTGCCATAGGACCAGCAATTTCGAAGGAACATTATCTGGTTGATAAATTGACACTCAAAGAATTTTATAGAAAGGCCGAAAACAAAAAAATAACTTTGAATTTAACTAAAACTGAAAAAGATCTTTGTTTTAGTGATTCAAATCACTACAAAGAGCAAAACTTATATCAACTTGATCTCAAAAAATCTGCCTATAGACAACTTTTAAGTGAGAACATTCCTAATACAAATATAGAAATTTCAAATTTATGCACATACAAATTTAAAAATGAATTTAATTCCTGGAGAAAAAACAAAACAATCTCGAGGCAATGGAATTTTATTTGCTCATAGAAATAGTTAACTTGGACATATTTCACCAGTTAAGTCTTTAGCGACTAATAATTCAGTCATCTCCTTATTACTTTTAATATTAAAAACTTTTGCCAACAAAACATTCTCTTTATAACCAAAAGGTTTTATTTTCACTTTGCTTCCCCTTGGGAATTCACTCTTAAGTAAATTAGTTGCTTCAAGCTCATCATTTTCATTTACATCTACACAAAATAATCTAATAGTTAAATTCCTATTTTGATCTCCCACCAATATAGTATTTGAACTTTTAATTTGAAGAATTTCAGCCGAGTTAACTATTACAGGATTAAGAATGATAAGGGAGAGTATAATTAGAATTTTTGATAATTTTCTCAATTCAGAAATATCTAAGCTTTTAAATTATCTTAAGGTTAATTTTTTAAAAATGACGAATTAAAAAAATTAGTCTTCACAATTAACATATCCAACCATTTGAGCATTACTTTTGCCGGGAGGAACCATTGGATAACAATTTTCACCTCTTCTTACAAGGATATTAATCAAGGCAGGGCCGTCATGATCAAGCGCATTTTTTAATTCATTCTGTAATTGTTTTCTATCAGAAATTAAGTATCCTTTAACTCCAAAAGATTCAGCAAGTTTTACAAAATCAGGTTCCCCACAACTCATATCAGATGAGGAATATCTTTCATCGTAGAAACTTTCCTGCCATTGTCTTACCATCCCTTGCCAGCGATTATTTATAATAATCAATTTCACCTTTAGACCATATTGAGATAAAGTTCCTAATTCTTGAATATTCATTAATACACTTGCATCTCCTGCAATACAAATCACATCTGAATTAGGTATAGCTACTTTTACTCCAATTGCAGCAGGCAATCCAAAACCCATAGTTCCTAAGCCAGCACTACTAATCCATTTTCTTGGAGAATTCCTAAGATATTGAGCAGCCCACATCTGATGTTGTCCTACATCTGTAGTTACATAAGCTTCGGGTAGAAGTTCCCTCACTTTTAAAAGAACCTCTTGAGGATAAATTTCTCCTTCTTTAGGCGGATCATATAAAGGATGTTTATTTTTCCAAAAATCAATTTTTTCTAACCAGTTTTTCGTCTGACAAGTAAATTTGTTATTTAGAGATTGTTCATTAATTTTGAGAACAGCTTTTGAAACATCAGAAACAATTGCAACATCTACACGTCTATTTTTGTTAACTTCTGCTGGGTCAATATCTATGTGAATTACCTTTGCATTAGGTGCGAAAGTATCTAATTTCCCTGTCACCCTATC
>CACGBL010000031.1:0-10222 GCA_902571355.1 uncultured Synechococcaceae cyanobacterium
GTAAGAAAAGTATAGGATTTGGATCTGATGGGTCTAGTTCAAATAAATTATTATTTGAGACATTTGATGATTTAGCAACAGGTGTTTTTTGTACTGACTGAGTTTCTGATTCGGCAGCATTAACAACTTGTGGTGAATTAAATTGACTGAACAGAGTTAATGAAACACAAAAAACAAAAACTGCAAAACTAATAAAGACTTCTTTCACTTAAATTTTGAAAGTTACTAAAACTAAGTCTACAGAATGAAGGTACAATAAATGAGTGATTATAAATTTAATTTCGTAATTTTAGATTGTTAATCCCGACTCAAGTTAAAAGTCTAAGACAATATTTTTACCCTTGTTTAGGAGGAATCTTAGGAGGAATTTCTGTTTCAACTCACTTTTGGCTGGTTTTTATGCCGATATCCTTATTTATTTTGTGGAAAGGAAGTGAGAGAAAAATAGCAAATTTTTGGTGGGGTTTTTTCTTCGTTTTGATAAGTCATTCTTGGCTTTATGATCTTCATCCATTAACATGGCTTGGGTTTTCATGGCTTGCAAGTTTAATAATCGCCCTTTCAATATTATTATTTTGCGCTTTTTTGGGTGGGATATTAGTTTATTTATGGGGATTGTTAGTTGAAATTATTCTCTGGAAAGAAGATGTTTTTAAAATGGAAATATTGCCTTTAACAGTAAAAGTATTTTTTTTATCTTTGACTTGGGGTATTGGTGAATGGATACTTTCTCAAACACCTTTTTTTTGGATAGGTTTAGGAGAGAGTCTTATTCCAGGTGATATTTATCTCGCTGGTTTAGCAAGGTGGATAGGTGCAAGTGGTTTATGCGTATTACAAATATTGATTGGATTTTGGATTTTTTATATTCAAGGTAGATGGGAAAGAAAACTTTACTTTAAAAAAATATTTCTTTTAGGACTTTTGGTTATTATTTTCTTGCATTTGTTTGGAGGTTTAACAACTCCAATTAAAAGAAATTATGAATATCCAGTAGCTATTTGGCAAACTAATATACCAACAAGAGAAAAATTAAAAATAAATGATGAATTTATTGAAGAAAAGCTATCTATCGCTCAAAAGTATGCTTTATCAAACAAAGTTAAACTTCTTGTTGCGCCTGAAGGGACTCTTTCTAATAATTTTTATTTATCTAAAGGCTTTAAGGTTAATACCTTGGCAGGAGGTTTCAGAAATTCTAATAATGAGTTAAGAAGTTCTTTACTCGGATTTAAAATTGGAGATAAATCTTTTACCTCATTTATAGATAAACATAGACTTGTTCCATTAGGTGAAAAAACACCTAGATTTCTTGATAGTTTTTCAAGAGGATTATCTGCTGTAGGAGGAATTCAACCTGGCTCTGATTCAAGATTGTTTGATCCTAAATTTACACAACCTCTAGCAGTGGCTATTTGTTATGAAATTAGTGATGGACTAGAAATAAGAAAGGCTATTAATAGCGGTGCAAAACTAATAATAACTGCAGCAAATTTAGATCCCTATCCAACTAAGCTTTATAATCAATTCCTGTCTTTGGCAAGATTGAGAAGTATTGAAAATAAAAAAGATAATCTACTTGTATCAAACACTGGTCCTTCTGGTTTAGTTAAAGATGATGGGAAAATAATTCAACTTCTAGATTTAAATGTGGAGCAAAATAAAGTAGTTTTCCCTAATTTCTCATCCGACAAGACCTTCTATACAAAATTTGGAGATAAACCTATTTTGTTATTGTTTATATTTTTTATGGGATTAAATTTCTTTTGGAAAGTTAATTAATTAATCCGCCACCTAATAAAATTTCTCCTTTATAAAAAACTGCAGCTTGTCCGGGTGTTACCGAACTTTGACTTTCTTCAAATATTAATTTAAATGTTTTAGTTGGATTATCTAAATTTTTCAAAGGGATTAAAGTTCCTTTTACTGGATGACTTCTATATCTGATTTGTGCTTCTACTTGTATCTCTTGCTTAGGTTCTTCGATTGAAACCCAGTTAACCTTAGTAATTATTGCTTCTTTATTAAATAGATCACTTTTATCTGCTACGTAAACTATGTTTTTTACCCTGTCTAAACTTTTTACATATAATGGTTCAGGCCAAGCGATGCCCAAACCTTTTCTTTGACCTACTGTAAAGTGCTGAATACCATTGTGCGTTCCTAGGACTTTCCCATTTACATGCACAATTTCTCCTTCATTGGGTTCAATGTGTTTGTCGATAAATCTCTGCATTGATCCGTAATGCTCAACTAAACATAAATCTTGACTTTCTGGTTTTTGAGCAGTTCTAAGGCCTAATCTCAGGGCTTCCTTTCTTGTTTCTTCTTTTTTCATTTCACCAAGAGGAAATTCTAATCTGCTTAGTACTTCTTGTGAAAGAGAATAAAGAAAATAACTTTGGTCCTTGTTTTCGTCAGCACCTCTTAGAAGAAGGAAGTCCTTAAATACAAAGCTCTTGCAATCAAGTGTTTCAGCATAAGATGATTTTTTTATCCTTGCGTAATGTCCGGTCGCAATATAAGTAAAAACTTTTTTGTTTATTGCGTAATTAAGCATCTCTTCAAACTTCACATTCTTGTTGCACATCGAACATGGAAGTGGAGTGAATCCTTTCTCATAGCTTTCAGTAGTTTTTTTAATTACCTCTCTTTCGAAAATTTCTCTTGAGTCTATTATTTTATGATTAATTCCCAAATCTTCACAAAGGCCAGCAGCATCTACTAATCCTTCAGAACAACAGGAGCCTTGTCCTTTCATTAGCCAAAGAGTTAGTCCCTCAACATTCCAGCCTCTTTCTACAAGAAGAGCAGCTGAAAGGGAACTATCTACCCCACCAGAAAGACCTACAATAATATTTTTCTTCTTTTTAGTTTTATCATTAGAAGAAAAAAAGTTCTCTAATTTTTTATCTTTTTGTGTCTTTAACATGGAAGTTTAAATTTTTGAACAGAACTTCAATTGCTTTGTACTTATTATGAACGAAATTGTATGGCCAACAATCGACTCTAAACATTTAATTGTTGATTCAAAGCAAATGTTGTTATTAGAGAAAGAAATGTTTTCTGATGGAATGCCTCAAGAAGCATTGATGGAAAAAGCTGGTATTCAAATTAGTAGATGGCTCTTGAAAAGGAAACCTCTTCTAAAGTATGGAATAACTGTTTTTATAGGCCCTGGGCATAATGGTGGGGATGGTGCAGTAATAGCTAGAGAGCTTTTTTTGAAAGGTTTTTTAGTAAAGCTATGGTGTCCATTCCCGATAAAAAAAACATTAACAAATAACCACCTTAATTATCTTACATCTATTGGTGTCACAAAATTATTAGAGCCCCCTGATGCAAATGGTAAAGAACTTTGGATTGATGCTGTTTTTGGTAATAATCAAACAAGAAAAGTTGATAATAAATTAATTAAACTTTTTAATCAAAAATTTCATAACAAATATGGCAAGGTAATAAGTATTGATATTCCAACAGGATTATGTCCTGATAAAGGAGAGCCTTTTTTAGATAACGCAGTAAAGGCAGACCATACCTTGGCAATTGGTCTTAATAAGATTGGGTTGACGCAAGATTCTGCATTACCATTTATTGGAGAATTGCACCATATAGATGTTGGGGTGCCTATTAGTAAACTTTCCAAAGTTGATAAAAAGATTTTTAAGGTTACTTACAAAGATTTAAAAAATATTGATTTACCTTCTTTACCAAGAAATTCCAACAAATATAAAAGAGGTAGAACATTATTAATAGCTGGAAGTGAAAAATATCCTGGTGCTGCATACTTAGCATTAAAAGGGGCGATATCAAGTGGTGCAGGCTATATCTCTGCTGTCCTGCCTGAGTTAGTTGCTGAATCTATTTGGCAAGTTGCTCCAGAAATAGTTTTAAAGGATACTATGCAATCTAATCAAAATGGAAATGCATCTTTATTTAGTGCATTAAAAAATATTGATTTAAGTGCATTTGATTCAGTAACTGTCGGCCCAGGAATAGGAATTGATAATAATGATTGGCAACAAGCAAAAGATATTCTTACTGGTTTTGAAGGATTATTGATCTTGGATGCGGATGCACTCAATAGAATTTCAGAATCTAAATTATGCTCAAAATTCTTCTTAGAGAGAAGATTTAAGACATGGATAACACCTCATAGCAAAGAATTTTCGAGGTTATTCCCTAATATCAAGTGCGAGACTAATGTTGAAAAAGCTCTTAATGCTGCGCAAGAATTTAACATAAGTGTTTTGTTAAAGGGAGCTAATAGCATAGTCGCTGACAATAAAAAGGCTTGGCAACTTTTTGGGACTGATTCACAGACAGCTCGAGCTGGATTGGGTGATCTTTTGTCTGGATTTATAGCTGGTAGTTCTGCGATTGATTTAACCTTTTGTAGAAACATAACAACAGATTTTTTTGCTAAATATGTACTCTTGCATTCATTTGCAGCATCAAAGTGCAAAAAAGGTTCAAATGCTTCTGCTATAGGTGACGAATTGTCAAAATTAATGAGAAATATAAAAATGAGGCAAATATCTTGAAAGAAACAATTTAAGAGAGTTATTTATAGTTTTAAACACATAAGTGTACAAATATTACTTGAAATCTGAAGCGCGCATTAAATATTTGGCTATTTCTTCAAAAGTGTAAGAGAGTTTTATTACCTAAATTTGGTCAAAGAATGGTTTCATCAGTACCAACACAAGCAGAACCGCCGAAAAGGAGAAGTAATGATCCAATCAGCTGGTATTTGCAGAATATCGGTAGGGTTCCTTTATTAACACCTGCCGAAGAGATTGAATTGGGTAATCAAGTCCAGAAAATGATGATTCTTACAGAAGATGGACAATTAAATGAAAAGACTAATGAATTTACAACTCAGCAAAAAAGAACAATAAAAATTGGTCGAAGAGCTAAAGAAAGAATGATGAAGGCTAATTTAAGATTAGTTGTCAGTGTTGCAAAAAAATATCAAGGTAAAGGATTGGAACTACTTGATTTAGTACAAGAAGGATCTCTTGGGTTGGAGAGGGCTGTTGAAAAATTTGATCCGACAAGGGGATATAAGTTTTCTACTTACGCTTTTTGGTGGATTAGACAGAGTATGACAAGAGCAATTGCATGTCAATCAAGAACAATCCGTTTGCCTGTTCATTTAAGTGAAAGGTTAGCTTCTATTAGAAAAGTTAGTAGAGATTTGGCTCATAAACTTGGTGCTATGCCCAGCAGGATTGAAATTGCAGAGGCGATGGAAATTGATGTAGAAGAATTGGATTCAGTTTTGAGACAAGCCTTATCGACAAGTAGTTTAGATGCTCCAGTAAATGGTGATGATGGCAGAAGCTTTTTAGGTGATTTAATTGCTGATAGTAATAATGAAGAACCTTTAGATCAAGTTGAACAAAAAATGCATCAAGAGCAACTTGGTAAGTGGTTAAGTCATTTAAGCGAGCAAGAACAACATGTTCTCAAATTAAGATTTGGACTTGATGCAAATGAGAGACACACACTTGCTGAAATTGGAAGATTATTAGAAGTTTCCAGAGAAAGAGTAAGACAAGTTGAACTTAAGGCACTAAGAAAATTAAGGAATTTAACCAGAAAATTACCTAGCGGTATTTAATCTAATCTTCTGCCCAAATATATTTAGTTAATTCTTCTGAAGGTGGTTCAGGAGCTTCAATCGCATTTTTAACTGACTCTGATATCTCTGCATCAATTTTCTTTTCAATAATTTTTAATTCTTCTTCCGTTGCGAATTTACCGTCAATAATTTCTTTGGCTAATTTCTTAATAGGATCTCTTTTCCCCCAAAACTCCTTCTCTTTTTCAGACCTTAATTCATCTGGATCTGCAAGAGAATGTCCTCTATATCTATAAGTCAAACATTCTAAAAGTGTGGGACCTTCTCCTGCTCTAGCGCGCTCAATTGCTCTTTGTGCTGCTCCTCTAACTGCTAATACATCCATTCCATCAACTTCCTCGCCATGCATACCAAAAGCAGACGCTTTTCTCCAGATTTCAGGATTACTAGTAGCCCTATCGTGAGCCATACCAATTGCCCATTTATTATTTTCAACAACGAATAAAATGGGTAATTTCCATAACTGGGCCATATTTAAACATTCAAAAAACTGCCCATTATTGCAAGTCCCATCCCCAAAGAATGCTGCAGTTACCGCATCACTATTACTATTACCAGCAACTTCCTTTTTGTATTTACTTGAAAAGGCTGACCCTAAGGCAACTGGAATTCCTTCTCCAATAAATGCATAACCTCCGAGTAAGTGATGCTCTCTTGAAAATAAGTGCATAGATCCACCTCGGCCTTTGCTACAACCAGTAGCTTTACCAAAAAGTTCACTCATTACTTCAAATGAGGGGACCCCCGCACTTAGTGCATGAACATGATCGCGATAAGTACTACAAAACCAATCATGTTTCTTTTTCATGGCGCCGATTACTCCCGTGCTTATAGCCTCTTGTCCGTTATATAGATGAACGAAACCAAACATTTTTCCCCTGTAATACATTTCTGCACACTTATCTTCAAACCTACGCCCAAGCGTCATGTCTTCATAAAGAAATAATCCGGTTTCTCGATCTAATTCGGCTTTTTTTATGTCTTGAAGATTTGAGATTCTCTCTACGTGTGTTTCCAAGAAAATACCTTAACGAAGTTTTGATTTGTTAACATTCTAAGCTGTGAAGGGCGATTTTCATGATTTTTTTTAATAACTCTGTAAGACCTTGTGAAAAAATTTTTTAACTTGATAAAATTTGTCTAAGAATTTTTCAATAGGATATTTGTTTGGAACTTCCTTTAGATCATTTTCGTTTAATTGGCGTAAGCCCCTCTGCAACTTCTGAGGAAATATTAAGGGCGTTTCAATTGAGGTTAGATAAAACACCCAATGAAGGTTTTACTTATGAAGTTTTAACCCAAAGATCTGAGTTGCTTCGCCTCACTGCAGATCTCCTTACAGATCCAGAAAGTAGAAAAGAGTACGAAAATTTGTTATTAAATGGAAATTCTGGATTGGATTTTTCCTCAAATAGAGAAGTAGCAGGATTAATACTTCTTTGGGAATCGGGTTCACCCAAAGAAGCTTTTAAAATCGCGAGAAAAGCATTGCAGCCCCCACAAACTCCTGCTTTAGGAAGTAGTAGAGAAGCTGATTTAACATTATTGGCTGCTTTAACAGCTAGAGATTCTGCAATTCAAGAACAGCAGCTTAGATCCTATTCGAACGCGGCAGACTTTTTACATGAAGGGATACAACTTCTACAAAGAATGGGAAAGCTTGGAGATATCAGAAAAGAACTTGAAGAAGATTTGGTTTCTTTGCTTCCTTACAGAATCCTAGATCTACTTAGTAGGGATCTAAATGATCAAGAGTCTCATAAAAAAGGCTTAGGTATGTTGGAAAATTTAATAATAAAAAGAGGTGGTTTGGAAGGTAATAATAAATCTGTATATAAAGATTATTTAAATCAGCAAGAGTTTGAAGCTTTTTTTCAACAGATTAAACCATTTTTGACCGTTCAAGAACAGATTGATTTGTTTCTTGAATTACAAAAAAGAGGATCATTAGAAGCAGGATTTTTAGCATTTCTATCTTTAACAGCTATTGGTTTCTCTAGAAGAAAGCCGGAAAAATTATTTGAAGCGAGGAGAATTTTAAAGAAACTAAATTTATCTGGTCTTGATTCAATGCCACTAGTTGGTTGTTTAGATTTGCTTTTAGCTGATATTGACCAGGCCTCTGCAAGGTTTTCAAGTAGTTCTGATGAAAATTTACGAGATTGGCTTCAAAGTTATCGTGGGAATAAGTTAGAAGCGATATGTATTTTCTGTAAAAATTGGTTAGAGAATGATGTTTTAGTTGGTTATAGAGACATTGACTCAAAAGAGGTGGATTTAGATTCATGGTTTGAAGATAGAGAAATTCAGGAATTTATTGAAAAATTAGAAAAGAAATCAAATAAAATTTCAATTAGGTCAAATCTTCAGAACCAACAAATTGAGAAGGAATCCTCCATAAAAACGACTGAAGACCTTGATAATTTATTGGAAAATATTGATGAAAGGAGACTACCTTGGCCTGGTGGCATAAAACAAGATTATGAAAAGGTTGAGATCAAAGAAAACGAGTTCAATGAGGATTACTTTAAGAAAAAACCAATAGAGTTTTATAATTTTTTAATAGAAAAAATTGCCGAATTAAAGTTTAGTTTTGGGGAATTCTTGAAGGATAAAGAGATTATTAATCGGTCACCTTATTTAATTTATATTTATGCGTTTTTGATTTTATTTGCATTTGGTATTGGTATTGGATTTTTAAGAAATAATTTAAAAAAATCAATTCAGGATGAAGCTACTACTGAAAAAACTTTAATTGCCATAGATAAAAATCAAAAGATTAGTGAGAAAGATATTATTCAAAAAATAAAAAAAAATCCTTCAAGCAAATTGAATCCTATTCCTGAGAAATCTACTTCAATTATTTCCTATGAATTCAAAGAACTTAATTCCCCTTCACCTTCTTTGGAAGATATTAGGAATTTAATTAATAGATGGCTTCTAAGTAAAAGTAATTACTTGGCCGGAAAGAGTGAAATTAATCTTTCTAAGATTGTTAGTAAAGGTTTGATTGATCGAACAATCGAAGAAAGACAAAACGATATCAAGAAGGGAATTTATAAGGAAATTAATTCCCAAATACGTAAGATTGATTTGGAATCGCAAACTTCATCTCGGATAGTTGTTCTAGTAGAGTTGAATTATCTAGAGAGAATAGTAAATAATTCTGGAGAATTTGTTAATGAAACATCATTAAATCCCTTTAAAGTTAAATATATTTTGGGTTTTTCAAATAAATCGTGGAAATTGGTTGATTTCGTTAGCGGCTTGTAATTACAAACTTCAAGATCATCTATAATAATTAAAATTACTTTTTAATAATGTTTGATGAACTCTCGTCACGCTTTGAAGACGCAGTAAAGGGTTTAAGAGGCGAAGCAAAAATTAGTGAAAATAATATAAACGATGCCTTGAAGGAGGTAAAAAGAGCACTTCTTGATGCAGATGTTAGTTTGTCTGTAGTAAAAGATTTTATATCAGATGTCAAAGATAAAGCTATTGGAGAAGAAGTAGTTAGGGGTGTAAACCCAGGTCAAAAATTCATTGAAGTTGTAAATAAAGAATTGATTAACATTATGGGGAATGAAAATTCTCCATTAAACGAAAATGAAAATAGTCCTACAGTCATTTTGATGGCTGGACTTCAGGGAGCGGGTAAAACAACTGCAACAGGAAAATTAGGACTCTATTTAAAGGAAAAAGATAAAAAAGTTCTTTTGGTAGCTGCAGATATTTATCGACCAGCAGCTGTGGAGCAGCTTAAAACATTGGGAAGTCAATATGAATTGGAAGTTTTTTCAGCTAAAGAAAAAAATAGCAAACCAGAAGAAATAGCAAAGGAAGCATTGAATTTTGCTAGTGAAAATGATTTTAATTCGATAATTATTGATACCGCAGGAAGACTGCAAATTGATGATTCCATGATGAGTGAAATGGTTCGAATAAAAGAAGTTTCTAATCCTGATGAGGTTTTGCTTGTTGTTGATTCAATGATTGGGCAAGAAGCTGCAGACTTAACAAAATCATTTCATGAAAAAGTAGGAATCTCAGGGGCGATATTAACTAAGTTGGATGGTGACTCAAGAGGTGGAGCTGCTTTATCGATAAGAAAAATAAGTGGTAAACCAATCAAATTTATAGGTGTAGGTGAAAAAATAGAGGCATTGCAACCATTTCATCCAGAGAGAATGGCAAGCAGAATTTTAGGCATGGGCGATGTATTGACACTTGTTGAAAAAGCACAAAAAGAAGTTGAACTTGCTGATGCAGAAGCGATGCAAAAGAAACTTCAAGAAGCAACTTTTGATTTTAATGATTTTGTAAAGCAAATGAGATTAATTAAAAGAATGGGTTCACTTGGTGGATTGATTAAATTGATTCCTGGAATGAATAAAATAGATGATGGAATGATAAAAGATGGAGAAGATCAACTTAAGAAAATAGAATCTATGATCTCGTCAATGACTCTTGAGGAGAAACAAAAACCCGAAGTTCTTGCTGCTCAGCCTTCAAGAAGACAAAGAATCGCTCAAGGTAGCGGTTATGAAGCAAAAGATGTAGATAAAGTTTTAGCCG
>CACGBL010000032.1:0-9885 GCA_902571355.1 uncultured Synechococcaceae cyanobacterium
GGAAGCATTTTTAAATGGAGAGAATGGAATAATACAAGTTCCTACTGGCTGCGGCAAAACTTATGCTGCATTAATGGGACCTTTATCACAGATAGAAGATCCCAAAAATAATAAAAGTGTGAATATATTATTAATAACGCCTTTAAAAGCTCTAACTAGAGATTTAAAAAAATCAATACAATTAGCAGCTTTACATTTTAATAAAGAAATCACTATTGAAATTAGGAATGGGGATACAACCCCATATGAAAAGAAAAAGCAACTAGCTAAACCACCTAATATTCTTATTACCACTCCAGAGTCTTTATCTCTTTTACTCTCTAATAAAGAATCTAATAATCTATTCAAGGAATTGTCATCAATAATTATTGACGAATGGCATGAATTGATGGGTAGTAAAAGAGGAAACCAGTGCGAGTTATCTTTAAGTTGGCTCAGAGGTAATATAAAAAATTTACAACTTTGGGCAATGTCTGCAACTATTGGAAACATTGATGAAGCAGCAAGAGCAATAGTTGGGATGAGTTCTATTAAACCCAAAATTATAAGTACAAATATTCAAAAAGAGATAGAAATTATAAGCGTTTTACCAGAGGAAGAAACGACCTTTCCATGGAGTGGTCACCTTGGAATTAGAAGTCATTCTTCACTTTTAAAAATCCTAGATAAAAATAAAAGCACCTTATTATTCACCAATACAAGAAACCAATCTGAAAGATGGTATCAATGTCTTAAATTTTTTCTCCCAGAGATGGAAGACAAAATCGCACTTCATCATGGCTCCTTAGATAAAGAAGATAGAAAAAGAGTTGAAGAAGGGGTTAAAGACGGATTAATAAAATGGGTCGTCTGCACCAGCTCATTAGATTTGGGGGTTGACTTCCAACCTGTAGATCAAATAGTTCAAATAGGTAGCGCAAAAAATTTAGCTAGACTTATCCAAAGAGCGGGAAGAAGTGCTCATAGACCAGGTGGGAAATCAAAAATAATCTTTATGCCGACTAATTCTTTGGAGTTATTAGAGATTAGTGCAATGAGAAGAATAATAAAAAGTGGTATATCTGAGGAAATTAGACTTCCTGAATTATCTTATGATGTTCTTCTACAACATTTAATAAGTTTGGCATGCGGAAATGGCTTTGATCCGAAAATTGAGAAAGAGAGAATTAAAAATTGCTGGAGTTATAGAAACTTAAAAGATCAAGATTGGGATTGGTGTCTTGACTTTTTAGAATATGGAGGAAAATGTCTTAAAGCATACCCAAAATATAAAAAGATAGTTAAAGAAGAATCACAAAATAATAATGAAAACGTTAAATATTTTGTAAAAGACAAATCTTTAATAAGAATGCATAAGTTTAATATTGGGACAATTACAAGTGACAAATTTGTGAATGTTAAATATATGAAAGGTAAATCCTTAGGAAATTTAGAGGAGAATTTTGCTTCAAAATTAAATCCTGGCGATACATTTTACTTTGCAGGTAAAATGCTCCAATTTGTAAGAATCAGAGATATGATTTTATACGTTAAAAAATCAACAAAAAAAAGTTCTCTTATTCCTGCATGGGTTGGAGGTCAAATGGCAATTTCTGATTTACTTTGTGAAAGTTTGAGAAAAGAAATAGATATATGCAATGAATTAGAAAATTATGATTACTTAAATCCTGAACTAAATTCATTACGCCCAATATTGAAGAAACAAAAAGTTCTTTCAAATATTCCAAAGAGAGATGAATTACTTATAGAAATATATAAAACCAAGGATTTTTCGAATCTTTTTGTTTTTACACTTGATGGCAAAATTGTAAATGAAGGGATTGCATTTCTATGGGCTTCAAGACTAGCAAAATTAAAACAATCTACATTTAGTATTACTGCTAATGATTTTGGATTCAGCATAACTACATCAGAAGATTATGATTTTTCTATAGTAAAAAAAGAAGCTGATTACTTTTTGGAGAACAAAGAATTAGAAGAAGATCTCGAAAATGCAATTAATTTTTCAGAATTAACAAAACGTAGATTTAAAAATATTGCCCAAATAAGTGGACTCGTAAATCAAAATAATCCAACCAAAACAAAAACTTCCTCACAACTTCAAATAAGTTCAAGTCTTTTCTACGATGTCTTTACTAAATATGAAGAAGGCCATCTTTTAATAAAACAATCGCACCAAGAAGTTAAAGAATATCAATTAGAAAATAAAAGAATATCTAGATCATTACAAAGATTAAAAAATTTAAAAATGCTGTTAAATGAGATAAAAACTCCGACTCCTTTTGCTTTCCCTTTATTAGTTGAAAGACTTAAGAATACTTTAAGCAATGAACCAATAGAAAAAAGAGTAGAAAAACTTATAAAAAAATATACTGATTAAATGAAAAAAAGTTCTTTTAAATTTTGTTGGGAAGATACATTGTTAGAAATGCTTCCTTCAAGAGCTTTATTTCTACCAGAAACAAAAGAATTGTTAATATGCGATATTCATCTTGGGAAAGCTGAGTATTTTCAGCAAAATGGTATCCCTCTTACTAATAATTCAGATGAAAATAATTTCGCAAGAATAAAAAGAATAGTAAAAAAATATAGTCCTGATAAATTAATAATATTGGGAGATTTATTCCACAGCAAATATTCAGTAGATAAAACTCTTCAAAAAAAAGTTGAGAACCTTCCTGAAATACTAAAAACTACTGTTGAACTCATCCTCGGAAATCACGATGTAGGTTGTGAATTTAAAAATATAAAAATTTTTGATATTAGAAAAACTAAAAATATTACTTTTAGCCATGAGCCAGTTAATTTAGAAAATAATAAAACCTTGAATATTTGTGGACATTATCATCCAAAAATCCATTTAAAAAACAATGGAGATAAATTATCTTTCAGCTGTTTTGCAATGGATATTAATAAAAGTGTTTTATATCTGCCTGCATTCGGAGACTTAACAGGTGGGTATCCCTGCAAAAAATCATTTAAAAAATGGGCAATTATTTCTGAAGAGGAAATTATCGAGATAAAACCTTTAAAATAAAAAATTGAAGAGACTTAAATTTTTCATTTAGATATACCAATTTATACTTAAAAGTCTCGTTTAGTTTATTTATCAACTAATTTATAGCCATCAATCTATTTTTTTAAAAGTAAAAGTAGATAATAAATAATTTTATAGCTAATGCCCCTTTCTTTAGCAGACAATCAACGTTATAAAAAAAATAAACACTTTTTATAGAAATGAAAAAATTAATAGCCTTGATTTTATTTCAATTTCTTTTCATCCCATTTGGGGCAAAAGCAAATGATGATTTTTCCGTTGAGATAGAGGCGCTTACACTTGTAATGGAGCAATATAATGAACAATATAATGAAGATACTGAATCAAGCGTTGAATTAGATATAGAAGATAAAAAGCCAAGTTACATGGCTCTTAAACAAGACGAATGCAATGCTACTGTTGAGGTTACAAAAAAAACAGGATTAGAGGTTATAAATACTGAATCTTTCGATGTAAATGTCTGCCTGAAAGAAATCTATAAAGTAATCAACTAAATAAGCAGGTAAAAAATATAATCAAAACAAGCAAATTAAAGAGGTCTTTAACTTAAAGAAGGTGAGACCTCGAGACCTAACAGAAAACTTTGGAACGGGTTCTGCATACCTAATTAATAACTACAATGAAATTGTAGAGGTGTAATTAAAAGTACCAAAACTAAAATTATTTTTTATTTAATTATTTCTTCTTTGATAATTTTTTTGATTCTTCTCTAGACATTAAAGCTTCGATTTGAGCAAGAACTTTCTGAAGTTCATCCGTTTTTGTAAGAGATGATTCTGCTACTTCTCTTAATTTTTCTAACTGTTCTTTAGTTTTATCCATGATAAATAAATTAGAAATTAACCACTTTTAAACATGGTTTTAATACAGATTTTTCACTCCCACACAGATTCATATTCTCTCTTTTTTTTATAAAGTCAAATAAATCTTCCTTTATTAAGGTTTTATTAGGACTTCCAATTAATTCTTTATTTAATATTGAAACCATAAGGTCACCTGCAATAAAAATATTCTTAAATTATGAAGTAAATACAGGCAATCCAATGGTTGCAGTTGTTATAAGAACCCCTGCAAAAATCAAGAAAGGTAAAAAAGGATAGTTTTTCAAAGATAAACTTACTAATTCGAAATAACTATATAGGTATTTATACTGTTTGTCTACCCCTTGACTATCTTAAAGGTAAAAATTTTTCTTTTAAAAGTAAAAATTTAACATTAACCAAATTTACCAGATATGTATTCCTGAGTAGTTTTTTCTTTTGGAGAGTTAAAAATTTTCTTTGTCGAATTAAATTCAGCAAGATAACCAACCTTTCCTCCATCACCATCTTCATATTCAATAGCATTAAAAAATGCCGTCATATCACTAACTCTTAATGCCTGTTGCATATTATGAGTAACGATAATTATTGTGTAATTCTTCTTAAGTTCGTGCATCGTCTCTTCTATTTTTAAAGTCGAGATTGGATCTAATGCTGAACAAGGCTCATCCATGAGAATTATTTCAGGTTCAATTGCAATGGTTCGAGCAATACATAATCTTTGTTGTTGTCCACCAGATAAAGAGTAACCACTATCATTTAATTTATCCTTACATTCATCCCATAAGGCAGCCTTTCTTAGTGAACTTTCGACTAATTCATCCATATCTCCAGTAAAGCCATTAATTCTTGCTCCAAATGCAATATTTTCATAGATAGATTTAGGAAAAGGATTAGGTTGTTGGAAAACCATTCCAATTCTTCTTCTCACTTCAACTGGATCTACTCTTTTATCGTAAATATTAGTTCCATCAAAAAGGACAGTTCCTTTTAACGAACAATTTGGAATTAAATCGTTCATCCTATTTAATGATCTAAGAACAGTTGATTTACCACAACCAGAAGGGCCTATAAGGGAGGTTATATTTCCTTTTTTAAAGTTACAAAAAACATTTCTTACAGCTTCAAAAGTTCCATAGCTAATAGAGACATTCTCAAGAGATAAAATGATATTCTTAGGTATTTTTTTATTAGTTTTAATCATTTATACTCTCTTAGTTTTCTCTGTAAAAGCGGCCAAAATCCTTGAAAATATATTTACTGATAGTATCGACAAAACAAGAATAAAGGAAGCTGCCCAGGCTAATTTATTCTGTGCATCGTATGGTTCTAGAGCAAAGTTGTATATCAATACAGCCAAAGAACCCATCTCATAAAATAAGTCTCCAAAGCCTGTTATGTAGTAGTAAGAAAATAAAGCCGTAAATATCAAAGGTGCTGTTTCACCTGCAGCTCTAGCAATACCAAGAACAACCCCTGTAGCAATAGATCTAAAGGCAGAGGGCAAAGTAACTTTCAATATGGTTGTATACATACTTGCTCCAACACCAAGAGAGGCATATCTTAATTCGTTAGGAACTAACTTCAAACCTTCATCAGTGGTTTTTATCACAGTAGGCAACATCAATATTGAAAGCGCCATCCCTCCTGCCAAGCCACTGTACATACTCCCAAACAAGATCTTTGTAGAAACGATTAAGGCATAAATAAATACACCTGCAATTATTGAAGGAACTCCAGCTAAAACATTTACACCAAATCTAATAAATCTTGAAAAAGCTCCACCTTTAGAGTATTCAGCTAGATATATTCCACCACCAACACCTACTGGTATGGCGATAGTTGAAGCAATAGTAGTTATTATTAATGTTCCGATCAATGCAGGATTAATACCACCTGCATCTAAATCATCTCCAGGGGGATTTGGTTCTAAAGTAAATAGTTCGGGTGTAATTTGGGATCCACCTTTTATGAGAATATAAGTCACTAGAAAAATCAAAGGAAGTATTGCGATCAATGCACAAATTACTGATAAAGAAGTAAAGAATTTATCTCCTATATTTCTTGATAATCTTTTCTGGTAATAGAGTGAATTCATAATTATCTAATATTTGAGACTAAATTTCTTAACTAGCCACTGCGCAAAGATATTTACTACCAAAGAAAGGATCATAAGTACAAAAGCCGCATAAAACAGTGATGAAACCTGACTTCCATCAGCTTCACCGAACTGGTTTGCGAGCATGGAGGAAATGGTATATCCCGGAGATAATAGAGACCAACTAAATGCATTGGAATTACCAATAATCATTGTTACAGCCATGGTTTCACCCATTGCCCTACCTAAAGCCAATAGAACACCTGCCATAATTCCTGATAATGCTGCCGGCAAAATCACTGAAAATATTGTTTTCCATCTGCTTGCTCCAATTCCATATGCTGCATTTCTTAACTTTTTAGGAACCTGATTAAGTGAATCTCTTGCAATGGATGTCACTATAGGCAAAAGCATAACTACTAAAATCAATATTGCTAACAAGGAATTCCTGCCTGTAGGTTCTGTACTGAATAAAGGTATCCAACCAAAGAAATTATGTAAAAAGACAAAAAAGGCTCTAAAAAAAGGTTCCATTACAAATATTGCCCAAAGTCCCAATACAACTGATGGAATAGCTGCTAATAATTCAACAAATGAACCTATTATTTCTCTGACAACTTTCGGTACAAAGTCCTCGGTAATAAATATTGCAGTTCCAACGCCCAAAGGGATAGTTATTAATAACGAAAGAAATGAAGTTACCAATGTGCCATATATTGCAGTAAAAGCTCCGTATTCATCTTTTACTGGATTCCATTCAGAGGTTACGAGAAACTTCAAGCCATACCTTGAAAAGGATTCAAATGACTGAAAAAAGACTACTAAAATAATTCCTAAAAGTATTATTGCTACGAAACTAGACAAGACTAGGGCAGTATTCTTGAAGATAATATCTATATTTTTTTCGATACCGAATCTTTTACGATTCTTGAAAAGAGTTAATTTCTCTTCCATTAAAAAAAGAATATCTCTATAAATCTACTACTAAATGACCAAAAAGACTTTCAAAAAAATCAAAAAATTTTGATATTTGATTATTTACAATTCTTTATTTAGAATTTAATTTTTGTTTTTACTCTGTTTTTATTTTGAGATTTGAATTCAAAAATTCCTGTTTCAGTAAATATTGTCAATTCATCTCCAGATGTTTCTTCAATTGCAATTCCCTCAGACTCTAAATTTTTAACAAAAACATTCCCAATAAGTTTTAGAGATTTATCATCCTTGTCAAAAGAAAGCTTGTCAGAATAAGCCTCAAAATTACCACTATTGCTTTTAATAACTACATTTCCAATAGCCTCTAAATCACCTTCTAAAGTATTTACTTGAGAATCAGATGTAATTGTGTAATTAATTAATTCCTCAGCAAAAGAATATTCAGCTAATAAAAATAAAAACGATGCAAAAAATAAGCTTTTCATTTACTCCCAACCCTTTTCTGAATTTTGAATAATCCATTGTGCAAGAACCTTATCCTCTCCATCCCTCAATTTATTTTTATAACCCTTCATAAAACCAATCCCATCATTAGCAATTATTTTTATTGAATTTACATCAGCTATTCCTCTTTTTTTAAGGTCGGAAAGTTTTAATGATTTGGATCCTTTAAGAACGACTGATCCACCTCTTACATGGCAGCCTGCACAAACATTTCTAAAAATTGTCTCTCCATCTCTAATATCAGAAGCCATTAGATATCTATTTTGTAAAGAGGTTTGAAAAATAATTATTAAAGTTATTACAGGAATTACAAAGAGAAATTTAAATATTTTCATTTGATTTATTTCACCCACAATTAATTTAGCAATTAATTCTGAATCTCAATCTATCTACTTTAAAAGCTCTACTGCTACGACAAGATTTCCTAATAATCCGTTCAAAATATTTAGTTGTTCTTTACTACCAAATGCTATTAAAACCTGACCTGGTTGAAGTATGAAATTACCTCCAGGATTAGTAAACAACTTTTCATTTTCTTTAATAGCTAGAATTTTTGCACCGCTTTTTTTACCTATTCCGAGTTCAGAAAGTGATCTTTTCTCCGCAGTTTCAAAAAGACTAATATCATTACTTAATTCAAATTCTTCAATTTCACATTCACTTCCTGCTAAAAGATCTAGAAAATCAATGGCTATTGGTCTTAAAGCCATTGAGGCCATTGCTCTTCCTGCAGCTATATAAGGGCTTACAACTATACTTGCCCCGGCTAATCTCAACTTACTTGCGGCTTCTTCAGTTCCCGCTCTTGCAATTACTCTTATAGAACTTCTTATCCCCTTAGCACTTAAAACCACATATAAATTTGCAGCGTCATTAGGCAAAGTAACAACCAAACTCTTACATTTTTCTAACCCTGCCAGTTTTAAAGTCTCATCAAGAGTCGCATCAGCACAAAGCACTTCTAAACCATTTTCTTCAGCAATCTTTTTTCTATCTTCATCACTCTCAACAACAATAATTGGAATATTTTGCGTTTTTATTTGGTTAGATATTTCCTGACCAACCCTCCCATATCCGCACAAAATTACATGATTTTCCATTTTTCTAAGAAGTCTTTTAAAACGTAATTCGTTTACTCTTTGAAAATAGCCGGATTCGAATAATCTAACAGCTTTTTGAAAGGTAAATTGAATAAAGATCAATCCGCCTACGATTACTAAAACAGTTACGATCCTGCCTTCAGGACTTAAAGGTTGAACTTCTCCAAAACCAATAGTGGTTATTGTGATCAGAACCATCCATAAGCAATCACTCCATTCCCAGCCCTCTGTTATTCGATAGCCAATTGCACCTAAAAAAAACAGAAAGAATAAAGAATAAATAAGACCAAACCAAGGCCTTAAATAGTCTTTAATAAAATAGAACTCAAATAATCTAAGCTTCATATCCCTTATTATCGTTAACTATTCAAAAATTTCAAAAAAATTTTCTATTATGTTCCTAAAACTATTTATTTGATTAAGTGAAATACATATTAAGCAGGATAATAATATTTATTTTCGTAGCTGTATGCATTAAACAAATGATTACTGTCTCAGCTCTTATTTAATGCTTGATTAAAAATTAATTTATGGTTTTACTTGTACTGATTCAATAAGAAAATCAGAAGCTGCTTTTAACCAATCAGCGACTGTAAGACGGAGGTCAGGTTGAGAATATACAAGCGCGACAATAATTCCAACTAAAATTATCTTCACCATGGCAATTCAAATATTCTTATGAATTAAAGCACAACTATTTGGTAAAAAGAACCTTAAATTTATAAAAAATAGATTAATTAAAATTTCTCTAATTGATTAAACAAGTATTCCACTCTTCTTAGATTCACACCTAAATCTGATTGCCCTAATCTTGCTGCAGATCTTATCTGAATAATTCCTTTAGATCTATCTACATAACTTCTCACATCAAGCTTTAAAATTTCGAGGTCATCTGGAAATCTAAAAATTAAGCTTCTACAAACACCCCTCCAATAATTTCTACCACTTTCAATAACTTCTGTACGAGGTAAACCTTCTGCCAGGGAAACAAGTTGAATAAACTTTTGATCAACATTTATTAGTTTCTTTTCTACTAAGACACTATTTAATGGATTAGTTATTGGAGCAAGACCTTGGATGGAAGAAACCATATTTTTTAAGAATGATGTAGATGTTCTAACCGATTTCACATACAAAGTGAGAGAAAAAAGTAAAGAATTTTCCCATAAATTTGATCTCTTTATAAAGATTCCTTATTTTGTGATCAAAATTCTAAAATTTGAGATTTTTTATTGTTTTTTTTGATAAAGATGGTTGCCTGGATTGTTTTCTATTTAGTTTCCTAACCCAAAAAAAAACTACAACAAACAAAAAAATTTCAACAATAATTCCAAGCTGTATAAGGCTCATTTTTTATCCTCTTTTTTC
>CACGBL010000033.1:0-9504 GCA_902571355.1 uncultured Synechococcaceae cyanobacterium
CGTCAAAGAAATTATATTTTTTTTCTGGATACCAAGTAAATTTATAATGAGACTCCCATTCAGACTTACTCTCGAGAGCTTGAATATTTATATTCATAATTAAATTATAAGTTTTTTGTGCTTCATCGAGAAAATACGTTCTATTAGATTTCCATAATCCAATATTCCTGGAAAACCACCTTTTTAAATTACTATTTAAGTTGATTTCTGGAGGGTTTTCACCAAAATGTAAATTTTTCTTTGGATTAATAGCAACCATTTATAAAAAAGTCCTATTTATTTAATAGCCTATCTGTAAAATAAAAATAAATATCTTAAGGTGTTTATAAGGATTAACAGCTTTTCAACACTTCAGAGGAATTCATTTGAATGATAAAAAAGAGCTAAAATTAATACTTGTGGCAGCTAGAAATCAACTTTCTAGTAATGATATTAAGTCCCTAATAGCTTATTTAGAATCAGATGATTGTGAATTTGAGACATCTCTTCAGATCTCAGAACCCACAGAGCAACCAGAATTACTTGAATTACATAGATTAGTCGCTATTCCTGCTCTTATAAAGGTTTCACCAGCTCCAAAGCAAATATTTGCTGGAAGTAATATTTTCTCTCAGTTGCAAAAATGGTTGCCAAGGTGGTCACAGGAAGGCTTAACAAAAAATCTTGGGATTAATTTGCAGCCATCCAAAATTGATTCAACAAGAACTCAAAAAGAATTTCTATTGGAAGACGAACTTCTTGTTTTAAGACAAGAAAATGAGACATTAACAAAAAGAATAGAATCTCAGGAAAGATTATTAAGAATGGTCGCGCATGAACTAAGAACACCTTTAACTGCTGCTACTTTGGCGGTTCAAAGTCAAAAACTCGGACAAATAGATATTTCAAAATTGCAGGAGGTCATTAAAAGACGTCTTGAAGAGATTGAACTGTTATCTCAGGATCTTTTAGAGGTTGGAACAACTAAATGGGAAGCATTATTCAATCCTCAGAAAATTGATTTAGGTAATATTAGTGCTGAAGTAATACTCGAATTAGAAAAATTCTGGCGATTAAGGAATATTGAAATTGATACTGATATTCCATCTGATCTGCCAAGTGTATTTGCAGATCAAAGAAGAATGAGGCAAGTATTTTTAAATTTAATTGAAAATGCTATTAAATTTTCTAAAGATTCTGGATCTATAAAAATAACCATGATTCATAAGACAAATCAATGGGTAGAAATAACAATTTGTGACAAAGGTGCAGGTATTCCTTTAAGCGAACAAAAAAGAATTTTTCTAGATAGGGTTAGACTTCCCCAGACTTCTGAAGGAACTTCAGGTTTTGGTATAGGGTTATCAGTATGTAGGAGAATAGTACAAGTGCACGGAGGGAGAATATGGGTCGTATCAGAAGTAGGGGAAGGTTCCTGCTTCCATTTTACAGTTCCTGTGTGGCAAGGACAAAACAAAGAGCAACAATACTTGACGAAAGGCTAGCCTTACTCTTAGTTTTTAATAAGCTGTTGAGCTAATTTCCTGGCCCCATCGTCTAGAGGCCTAGGACACCTCCCTTTCACGGAGGCGACAGGGGTTCGAATCCCCTTGGGGCTATTAATTTAAATTTATAATGATCTTTTTGATGATTTTGCTTGCCTATCTACGGCAATTAAATTTTCTGAAAGATCCTTTTTCAGTCTTTTCTCTATCATTCCTATTGGCATCCACTGACAACCTTGAACAGTAAGATCATAAATTAATGAGTTTGTTGCAGTATTTTTAATATTTTGAATTTTCCAACTACCCTCAAACTTTCTGAAATCTCCTTTTATTAAATTAAATTTTAAGATGCCAAGCTCCTTATCTTCAAATAAATCTATAGTTACTTCAGCTGAAAACTTCATGCCAAGGAAATCCTGAGCCCCGACTTGTTTAAGGTGGACATTATTCCCCTTTTGAAATATTTTTTTGCTCGATAAAAGATTTGGTATGTAGAGATTTAGCCGATCATAATCTGTTAAAACACTCCACAAAGAATCAAAACTCGCAGAAGTTGTAAGTTGAGCTGCAAGTCGCCTTGTCCCACCGGAAAACTTCTCCATTGTCTGCTCAATTGTCCTGTAATCATTGTTCTTAGAATGATCTTCTGATTCTTGAGGATTATTCATAAATGAATTTTTTAATTAGATAAAAAATTATTTCTGTGTAACTATACTGATAAAAACAACAAATACTGAAAAATTAAAATAATTTCTTTTATTTATCCCGATCTCAAAACGTAACCATTTTTGTAAAATCACTACAAATTAAACTACAAATTGATAATCTTTTATAAAAGAAATCTAAAAAATGTATTCACAAGCAAAAGTAATCGCAGGCGGATTAGCTCATATACCAGTAGTAATAGCTGTTTTTTATTTTATACTCACAACTTTTAATAAAAGAGCTTTAAAATTTGTTGAAGAAGCAAAAACAAAAAAACCCGAGGCAAAAGCTGTGGAAACTAAAAAAGTCGCTGTTTCAAAAATAGAAGCTCCAAAAACTGAAGCTCCAAAAATTGTTAAGAAAAAACATGCAGATGTTCCAGTCAATATTTACCGTCCTAAAACACCATATGAAGGAACAGTTATTGAAAACTATAGTCTTCTCAAAGAAGGAGCAATTGGTAGAGTTAATCACATAACTTTCGACCTTAAAGATAGTGATCCATTTTTAAATTATGTTGAAGGGCAAAGTATTGGTATTATGCCTGCTGGCGAAGATGCTAATGGAAAACCTCACAAATTAAGACTATACTCAATAGCTAGCACTAGACACGGTGATGACTTTAATGGAAATACAGTTTCTCTTTGTGTAAGACAGCTTCAGTATGAAAAAGATGGTGAAACCATTAATGGTGTCTGCTCTACTTACTTATGTGATATTAAGCCTGGAGATAAAGTAAAAATAACAGGCCCTGTTGGTAAAGAAATGCTTCTCCCTGATGAAGAGGACGCAAACATTGTTATGTTAGCCACTGGAACTGGAATAGCACCAATGAGGGCTTATTTAAGAAGAATGTTCGAACCAACTGAAAAAGAAAAAAATAAATGGAATTTCAAGGGTAAAGCTTGGTTATTTATGGGAGCTCCAAAATCTGCTAATTTGTTATACGAAGAAGATCTTCAAAGATATATTTCAGAGAATCCAGACAATTTTAAATATACAAAAGCTATTAGTCGCGAGCAGCAAAATACAAAAGGCGGAAGAATGTACATTCAAGACAGAGTCTTAGAGTCAGCCAATGAACTTTTCAATATGATTGAAGATGAAAAGACACACATATATCTTTGTGGATTAAAGGGTATGGAACCTGGAATAGATGAAGCAATGACTAAGGCAGCAGAAGAAAAAGGCTTAAACTGGTCAGAGTTAAGACCTCAACTAAAGAAAGCAGGAAGATGGCACGTAGAAACTTACTAAATATTTGATATTTAGACTTAAGTTTCACCAACTAAATACTTTTTGGTTTAGACACAATATGTAGCTAATATTTGAAAAAAAGAGGATTTTAAATAAAGAATACTAAAAATATGCCTTCAACTTTAAGTAATCCTCTAAGATTAGGTTTACGTCAGGAAAGAGTCATATCTCCACAATGCTTAGTAATATTTGGCGCTAGTGGAGATCTTACTCATAGAAAATTAATACCTGCATTATTTGAACTATATTTGCAAAGAAGAATTCCTAGTGAATTTGGCATAGTTGGCTGTGCGAGAAGACCTTGGACTGATAATGAGTTTAGAGAAAAGATGAAAGGAAAGCTATCAAATCAAATATCTGGTAAAGAAGCTGAGTGGGAACAATTTTCTAATTATCTATTCTATGAACCAGTTGATCTACAACAAAGTGATCATGTCATAAGGCTTTCTAAGAGATTAAATGAAATTGATAAAAAACAAGCTACTCATGGGAATAGAACATTTTATTTGTCAGTTTCTCCGAATTTCTATGCAAGTGGATGTAAAGCTCTAAAAGCAGCTGGACTTTTAGATGATCCTAAGAAAAGTCGTTTAGTGATTGAAAAACCTTTTGGAAGAGATTATTCAAGTGCAAAAAAATTGAATAAGATTGTCCAAAGTTGCGCTGAAGAAAGTCAGATTTATAGGATTGATCATTATTTAGGTAAAGAGACAGTTCAGAATATTCTTGTTTTGAGGTTTGCTAACACTATTTTTGAACCAATCTGGAATAGAAATTATATATCAAGTGTTCAAATTACTTCATCTGAAATAGTGGGTGTTGAAGATAGAGCAGGTTATTACGAAAGCTCTGGTGCTCTAAGGGATATGCTTCAAAATCATATGACACAAATGCTTGCTGTTACTGCTATGGAACCTCCAGGAAAGTTTGAACCAGAAGCAATAAGAAATGAAAAAGCTAAGGTTCTTCAAGCTTCAAAACTTGCTGACGAAAATGAACCGTGGAATTGTTGCATAAGAGGTCAATATGGAGAAGGAGGAAATATTTCAAATCGACTAAAAGGATATAGGCAGGAAGATGGTGTTAATTGTAATAGCACAACTGAAACTTATATTGCGGCAAAAGTTTTCGTTGATAACTGGCGTTGGCAAGGGGTTCCTTTTTATTTGAGAACAGGTAAAAGACTTCCTAAAAGACTTGGAGAAATAGTCTTAACTTTTAAAGACGTTCCTGTTCATTTATTTGAATCAACAATAATAAATCCTGCCCCAAATCAACTTATCCTTAGAATTCAGCCAAATGAAGGGGCTACTTTCAAATTTGAGGTAAAATCTCCTGGTTCTGGAATGAAATCGAGACCTGTTGAGATGGAATTTTCTTATGATGAATCATTTGGAGAACCCTCAGATGAAGGTTATGTGAGATTATTAGCTGATGCTATGCTTTCTGACCCAACCCTATTTACTCGAAGTGACGAAGTAGAAGCAGCCTGGAAACTCTATACGCCATTAATAGAATTGATGGATAATTCTCCTTGGAAATTACCAATTTATAATTATGAATCTATGACGTGGGGACCTCCTGAGTCTGATCAATTAATTTCAAAAGATAATATTTTCTGGCGTAGACCCTAAAAATGAAACCCCAACTAACACTCCAAACCCCCTTAGAGCTGCCTTATCAGGAAATTTCTAATTACCTCAATAAATTATGGATTTCAGAAGATAATGATAATAGTGGAGCTAATACTTTTACATTAATGGTCTGGCAGCCTGCTTGGCTAGAACAATGTTTGGTTCAAAAAGGATTAGTAAATGGACCAATTACTGGAAATTTAAGTCCAGAGATGATTGAAGTTGCTAAAAAATTTATATTAGATCAAGGACTTCCTATCACTACTTCCCTTAATAGTGAAGAAGTATTGAATTTGTTGAAGAAAAATTTATCTAGTAAAGACTTTGAAGATTTTAGAGGACAATTTTTTGAATCATCAATAAGTACATTGAATCCAAGAAGATTAATAACTCTAGCACCAACATTAAATAAAAATTCAGACATCAAAACTTTTGTATCCGCTTACTGTCCATTAAGTGACACTCCAGCTATGCAACCTATATGTGGTGATTTAGTTGTTATTAGGGGGGATACTGCCTCAATATCTAATAAAGGATTAAAAATAATTGATGGTTTATCAATTGATGAATTACCTTCATGGTTGTGGTGGAATGGAAGCTTGGATGAATCGCCCGAAATCTTCGAATTTTTTACTAATTATGGTCTAAGGTTAATAATTGATACTGCTCTTGGATCGCCTCAAAGATGTTTAAAAGTTTTAGATCAATTAAATAACGCAAATAAAGCTATTAATGATTTGAATTGGGTTAGATTGAAAAATTGGAGGGAATCATTGGCAATGATTTTTGATCCGCCCTCGAGGAGACCTATTTTAGATCATATTACTGATATTGATATTGATATCGCAGGAGATCATATGATTCAAGCCTTGTTTTTGATTTCATGGATTAGCGATAAGCTTGGTTGGTCATTTCTAAGAGTTGAAAGGGATATAGAATCAATAAAAATAGAATTTGAAAGAATTAATGGCGAAATAATTTCGGCATCAATTAATCCCTTATCTTTGGGAAATCCAAGTATTCATTTAGGACAAGTTATTGGATTGAGGCTGATTTCAAAAATTAGTGAGGTTCAAAAAAATAACACTTGTGTAATACTTGGCTGCGAATCAGTGGAGTGTATGAGACTTGAAGCAGGGGGAATGGCTAATATGGAATTAATAGAACAAGTTGTTCCAAATTCTTTTTCTACATCAGAGTATGATGTTAGTAAATTGTTGGGAAGTAGTAGAGGTAATACCAGCCCTCTTTTTGAAAATTCTATTAAAATAGCCCTTCAAATATTTAATGGTTTTAATAACTAATAAATGCCTTGTGTAATATCTTCTCCTTCAACTGATAGTGGAAAGACTACATTATCGCTTTTGCTATCTTGTTGGGCGTTCTCAAAAGGTATAAAGTTACAAACTTTCAAGGTTGGCCCAGATTATCTTGATCAACAACAACTTAGTTCAATTGGCCAACCTATTTGTAGGAATTTAGATATTTTTTTAAGTGGTGAGGAATGGGTTAAAGAAAGTTTTTTTAAACATTCTTTGAAATATGAATTCTCATTAATTGAAGGGGCAATGGGTCTATTTGATGGATTAGGGGCAACAACCTATTCAAGCACAGCAAATATTTCAAAACTTCTCAATGCTCCAATAATTTTTATTGTTAATGCTAGAGCTCAAGTAGCTTCTCTTCTGGCGACTATTCGAGGTTTTAGAGATTTTGATAGTGAGTTGTCAATAGCAGGAATTATATTTAACAACGTTAATTCAGATAGACATAAAAAATTGATCAAAGAGGTTTTTAAAAATGAAGAAATCGAAATTCTTGGTTTTTTACCATCCGATTCAAAAATAACTTTAAACAAAGCTAATTTAGGTTTGATATCTCCAATGGAAAATGAAAAAGAAATTGATGTTGAATATTTTGCAAATTTTGCCGAAAGAAACCTTGATGTATTTTCTCTTATTAAATTTCTGAAATCTCCTCAAAAGAAAATACTTAATTCTGTCAATTTTAAAGATTTCAAAATAGACAAAAGTAAACCTATAGCAATTGCAGAAGATAAAATCTTTCATTTTCAATACCCTGAAACTAAGGAGTTTTTGAGTGAAATGGGCATTCCATTAATTTCATGGAGTATTTATGATGATGAAGAAATACCTAATGAGGCTTCTTCTTTAATTATTCCTGGGGGATTCCCTGAAAAATATGCTGATCATATAAGTAACTCTACAAAAAGCTTAAATTCGTTAAAGAAATTCCGCAAAAATGGATTTATATATGCTGAGTGCGGAGGGATGATGATTTTAGGAGACTTCATAAAAGATGAAAATGGTAATAATCATAAAATGAGTGGCATCCTGCCTTTTAGATCAAAAAAAAGTAAACTTTCAATAGGTTATAGATATATTGAGGGTCTAAAAGATACTCCTATCATTAAACAAAATCAATTAATTAGAGGACACGAATTTCATTACTGGGAAATTGAAAATAATTTTTCTGAACTTGATTTTGAAAAGGCTGATCATCAGAAGAAAATTTCTTGCCCATGGAAAATTAAATCTTGGGAAACTGAATACAAAAATGAAGGCTTTTTTGATGAAAAATTACATGCAAGTTGGATTCACTTACATTTGCCAAGTTCTCTAGAAGTCGCAAAAAACTTTATAAATGCCACCCAAAATACTTTTTCAAGGCATTCTTAATTTATTACCAAATCAAATATTTTGAGAGGAGAACCTAAAAAAAACATTCCAGGTAAAGTTATTAATGGTCCTAAAAAACTCCCTACCATGACCTCAATTTTTGTATGGCCTAGGGTTTCTTTTAACAGTAATTCAGATTGAGGGTCTAGTTTTTTTGATAGTTTATTAATCTCTGCAGCTTGAATCCCAGCTGATTTTCGAACTCCACTAGCGTCATACATAACTATTAGTGCTACAGCAACTGATAATGCGAATATTGAGCTATCAAATCCTAATTCATAACCTATACCAGATGTAGCGCCAGTTATTAAGGCGGAATGACTTGAAGGCATACCACCCGTCTCGAACATAATTCCAAATTTTATCTCACCAGTTGAAAAGAAATTGAATACGATTTTAAAAAATTGAGCTAGCAAACAGGATAATAGGCTCCAAAAAAGAACTGAATTATTAAAAAAAGAAAAAAACTCAGACATAAATTAAAAAAACATTATCTATCTCTATTTGTAATAAAGTCAGCTAAAGATATTAAATTTTTTGCATCCGCACCCCAAGGTTCAATTGCTTTTTTTGCTTTTTCAACCAAATCAAATGCTCTTTTCTTTGATTCCTCCATTCCAAGTAATTTAGGGTAAGTAGTTTTGTCAGCTAAAAGATCTTTGCCGGCAGTTTTACCAAGCTTTTCACTGCTGGAAGTTAAATCAAGAATATCATCTATTATTTGGAAGGCTAAACCAATTCCCTCTGCATATGTTGTCAAAGCTTGTAATAGTTTTTCGTTAGCTCCTGCGATCATCGCGCCTGTTCTAACGCAGGCCTTCAATAAAGCCCCAGTCTTGTGAAGATGAATATATTCGAGAGTTTCAAGGTCGACTTCTTTGCCTTCGCATTCCAAATCAACAACTTGTCCCCCGACTAAGCCAGGTGCACCAGCAACTAAGGATAATTCGCCAACAACATTTAATAATCTATTTGGATCAACTCCAGGGCTTCTTAAAGAGACCATTTCAAAGGCCCTCGTTAATAAAGCATCGCCCGCAAGAATAGCTATTGCGTCTCCATATACTTTATGATTTGTTGCCCTACCTCTCCTCAAGTCATCATTATCCATGGCGGGTAGATCATCATGAATCAAGGACATTGTATGGATCATTTCTATTGCTACCGCAGTAGGAACTGCAAGAGAAGGTTCTCCTCCAGCCAGTGCACAAGATGCTAAACATAAAATTGGACGTATTCTTTTCCCTCCAGCTAAGAGGGAATATCTCATTGATTCTCTTAATATTTCTGGATTCTCAGGACCCAAGGAAAAATCAAGTGCTTCTTCTACAACCTTTTTTGTGTTTTTAAGATATTTTTCAAAATCAGAAATACTATTTATAACTTCAGTCATTTTATACCTTTAGTAAAAAAAAATTCATCTTGGAGTTTATGGCAAAAGGTCATTAAGAGTTGATGATAAACCAAATTGTTTTTGCCAGCTAAAAGTAGTATTTACAAGTAACATTGTTACTGTCATTGGTCCAACACCTCCTGGGACAGGTGTGTAAGCAAAAACTTTAGAAATAACATCTTCTAATAATACATCGCCACATAATCTTGTTTGATTTTTATCGGAACTTTTTAATCTATGTATTCCAACATCAATAACTACTGCTCCTTCTTTCACAAAACTAGAATCTACAAGATTAGGTTTTCCTGCAGCCGCAATTAGAATGTCAGCTT
>CACGBL010000034.1:0-9494 GCA_902571355.1 uncultured Synechococcaceae cyanobacterium
GCCCTAAAACATGAATTAGGAACGCCGGGGTCTGACTTGCTTCAATTAAATGATTTTATATATGATTTAGCCATTACAGCTAATAGACCTGATGGAATGTCTGTTATAGGTATAGCCCGTGAAATTTCTGCCCTTTTAGAATCCACCTTAAATTTTCCAGAATTAAACCATAAATACGATATTCATTTACTTAAGGGAATTAAACTTTGTCCAGAGGCTATAGAATCTAATTGCATTTATACAATAAGCTGCATTGATGGAGTAAATGGAGAGAAATTATCGCCAAATTGGCTTAAAGACCGTATAGAAAAATCAGGTATAAAATCTATCAATCTTCTAGTTGATTTGACAAATTATATTCTTTTAGAACAAGGTCAACCTTTGCATGCGTTTGATAAAGATAAACTGTCAAACTTAATTGGTAGGGAAGTTTCTCCAGAAGATTTCTCTGTAAGAAAAGGCAAGGATAACGAAAGCCTTATTTGCTTAGATGGTAAAGAATATGACTTAAATGACAATATCAAAGTTATTACTTGTTGTGATAAACCAGTAGCTATTGCTGGGGTTATAGGCGGTTTAGAGACTTCTGTAAGTAAAACTACTTCATCTATTTACCTTGAGGGCGCTGTTTTTAATCCAGTTACTATAAGAAAATCTTCCAAGGCCGTAGGCATAAGAACAGAATCTAGCAGCAGGTATGAAAAAGGGATTTCATCAAAAAATACAATAAGTGCAGTAACTAGGGCAATTAATCTTTTAGAAGAATATTTTTCTATTAATTCACCAATTATTAATACTTCAAATTTAATAAGTAATAAGGATATATTTATTAAACTACGGAGAAATCGAATACATAAAATTCTAGGTCCATTAATAATTAACGATCAATTTGAAAAAAGAAATTTATCTGACAATGAAATAGTTGATAAATTAACACTAATAGGTTGTACTTTAAAGAATAAAGAATATGGCTGGGATGTAGCAGTAATTCCTAATAGATCACATGATTTAACAAGAGAAATAGATTTAATTGAAGAAATAGCTAGATTAATAGGTTATGACAGATTTGACTTAAAACTTCCTAATCCAATTAAGCCTGGAAAATTGTCATCAGAGCAGTTGGCGTTGAGAAAAGTAAAAAATGGTTTTATAGAAAACGGATTTAACGAGGTACTAAGCTACTCTCTTGTTCCTGAAGATAATGAAAAACTTATAAAGATTTCTAATCCTTTGTTATTTGAAACAAGCTGTCTTAGAGATAATATCTGGAAAGAACATTTGGAGATAGTTAACCGTAATATAAAAGCTGGAAAAGCAAGTTGTCATATATTTGAAATTGGAAATGTTTTTCATAAGAAAACTGAGTTCATTCAAGAAGAAATTCTGAATGGTGCGATCTATGGAAATAAAAAATTTGGAAAATGGATAAATTCGGGTAAGGATATCGATCTTAATTATTACCAGGCCAGAGGAAAGTTAAAGGAGGCTTTATCATCATTGAACATAAAAATTGAGGATAAACCAACTGACTCAATTGATTTTCTTCATCCAGGAAGAACAGCGAAATTAGTTATTGAAGGGAAAGATGCAGGTTATTTTGGTGAAATACATCCCAAACTAATAATAGAAAGGAAGTCATTAAAAAAAGTTTATTTATTTAACATAAATGTTTCTAAGCTCTTGGGAGCTAGTACAAGAAAAAATAAATGGATTCCAATATATAAGCAATACCCAATTGTTCCAAAAATGGAAAGGGATATAAATTTTGTTTTCAGTAAGAAATTTTTAATTAGCGAAATTACATCACAAATAAGAAAAACGGGAAAGAATCTCTTAGAGGATGTAAATTTACTTGATGTTTTTGAAGATACTAAATTTGGAGATGATCATGTAAGTTATACATTTAGATTATCTTATAGAGATAAAGATAAAACATTACTAGACTCGGACATCACATCCATTCATTCAGATATCATTTCTAATGTTGAAAAATGTTTTAACACTAAATTGAGGAATTAATTGTATTGCTAATCTTATATAAGACTAATATCTAGTCTAAATACGATTCTTATATAAGAAAAATAATAATCCTATAAAAGTAAATAATGATGTATGATGAAGTTCATGATTAATCTGCTATCTCTACTTTTATCTTCAGTGCTGTGGGTACAAGTCCCTCAGTGGTCAGATGATTGGTCAAAATGCGCTGTTGACATACCAGATGCATCATGTCACTGGTATATAACTGCACCAGATAATACTTTTGGCGAAGGATTTGATTGGGCTAGCGCCCCTTGGTTTGATGCTAACGGATTAAATGATGTCCCTAGTATTGATAAACAAACTGCCATAGAAAAGCTTCAATCTAAGTAGTACTGTCTTTAAGGCAGTACGGGCAGTTATGAAATGCTTTTATAGCAATACTTTTTAGCTATTATTATTTATTTGGACATTGAAAGGACGTAATTTATAGATTTTTTATTCAATTATTATTTTTCCTAGAGATTAAGCAGTTTGGGTATGGTTAATTAAAAATAATTATATCTTTGTTATCTCATTTGAGACTATATTATAGACTTTTTTTAAGTCTCATATAAGAAGTATTATACAAATTAATTTTTATATTTCTAAATTTATTTATTCACATTTCCATTTTTGCATAATGGTTATATCCATAAATTTAAATAATATTAAATGAAGAAAATTGGAAAATTTTCTCTTCGCAATAATCTTATTCTAGACTTTTGATTAGACTTATTATTAGTCTTATATTGGAATAAGGATACTAATTTCTATATAGATTTTTTAACAATTGATACGCTTCATTTAATTTTCTCATTTGATCTGTTGATCCTCCAGCATCTGGATGAGCTTCTAAGGCAATTGATTTATAAGCCTCCCTAATTTTACGCAACGTATGAGCTGATCCTGCAGATGTAGATAAATTTAATAATTTAAGTGCTCCATGTACTGTCATTGTTGAGTCCAAAGTTTCAAATGAATTTGATTTGTTTTTTCGCTTAAATCTACTTACAAACCTTCTTATAAGTGTTGGTATTCTATTAATAAGATCTGAAGTAGCAAAAGGGTCTTCTAATACGCCAACCATTAATAAAACAATTTCTAGTGATGGATTTTTATTTATCCAAAATGGACATAATTCAGACATTAATTTATTGGCTGCACTCCACGTAAAGGGTAGATTTTCAGTTCCATCAAGATTAGGCCATATATCCCGTTCAAACCAATCCATCGAAGCTTCTACTACATGATCATTAGGAATTGATCCATATAAGATTTTCCAATGACTAGCTAACTCAATTCGACATTTTATTAATTCAGTTTCTTTGATTGTATTAATTTGAATATCATTAATTTTCTCCTCTAATTTTTGACTATTAATACTTCTTCTTAGATTCTTTACTTTTTTTTCAACAAAATTGGGAAGGCTTATGTTTGAGTTGGCTTTTTCTTTATGTTGATTGTTATTTGAAACTCTTTTATTAAAGGATATCTCATTAACTTCTTTTTTAACGTCTGATTTAATTAATACCAATGCAGTATCTTCATTAATATTTAAATTTTCATTATTATTATTCTCGTTATAGTCTATTTCTTGCTGTTGGTTCTTAGGTAGTAAATCATCATCTTGAAGAAGTTCTCTAAGTATCTTTTCAATTACAGGTCCTCTTGCTCTAAATCCCCACTCTTTTCGTAATTGATCAAACCTGGAAATTAGTTCCTCAGGTAAATCAATTGAAATTCTTTTTGTGTTTGAATTTTCAGGAATATTCAATAATATTTTTCTTAATTGGTAAGGATTTTATTTAATTTTATTCAAAAAATTTTGAAAGTCCATAAGTAATATTGTTTTTAAATTAAAACCAACTCATTCTCATATCACGAGACAATTAAGTATTTTTTATAATAAAAATAAAAATGATTAATTGTTACTTCAAGTCATCTAAAGAAAAAAAAAGTTTTTATCAGCATAAGAAATTAGAAATGCTCAATTATATTAAGGATTCTCTTGAACGTAAAATAGCCTCTGTAACTGCATCTATAGATGTTCTAGAAAGCCAAATAAGTAGGGACAAAGAAGTAGAAGAAACTAATTAGTATTCAAACAAAACTTTCTAAAAGCTTTTCAGGGCCAAATTTCTTTAAATATTGAATATTTGATTTTTCAGTTACTAATAAATATCCAGCAAACCCTAAACCGTTAATACTGAAACCTTGAATATGATCATTTTTTCTCTTTATAATAGCTATCCATTTATTAGTTATTAAAATATTGTAAGGATGTATCGGTTTCTTATTACTAATAGGGTTCCCAAGTCCTAATTTCTTGCATAATTCTAAATATAATTCAAAAAGAGATGATGAATTTTCTAAAAAATTAAATTTGGATACAATAATATTTTTTTTAAGCTTACTATTTATATTTTGATATAAGTTCATTTCTAAAAACCACTTTTCTCTAGGGCATGATATCTCACCTCTAGATCTTCGCAGAAGTTGAAAATGCCTGTGAGGTTGACTTGCACCAGCAATTGGAGAACTATTGAAAAACCATAATCCACTTGTATCTTTATTAACTTTTTGGATCGCTTTCCAATCTTTAATATCTAACCAGCCATTTTGAGGTTTCCATTCATTTGTAATAAGTAAAATATGACCTTTTTGTACAGGGTATTTATTTAATATTAGTTGATGATTATCACCAATTTTATCAATTTCTAATATCTTTTCCCATGGACAAAATGGATTCTGATTAGGACCATAAATTTTTTTTTTAATAAATTGTGAAGTATCGAGTCTCCTAATTATGAAGTCGTTTTTTTCATATAAATCTCTTGTAATAATATGAGTTTTGAGAGGATATAATGATTTATCATCAATTGATAATCGAGTTTGCTCAAGTGCTTTTTTCCAATATATTTCTAAACTCATTTAAAAAAAGTTATCATAATCATTTTAAAAAAAATAATATATTTGTAATTACTTTTTATTAAATTGATATTCTTTTAATATTTCCAGAGGTACTGATTCTAAAACTACAATATTCGTTGATTCTAATATGACTTTTGGTGCTAGACCGTCTAATAATGCTTGCTTCCACCTATCAAGACAAATACACCAATGATCACCATCCTTTAGTCCTGGGAAGGAATAAATGGGCATGGGAGTTATTAAATCATTACCTTGTGATTTACTATATTTCAGGAAATTATCATCCATAACACAACATATAGAATGATTCCCTCCATCATTTTTGTCATAGTTGCAAAATCCATCTCTGAACCAGCCTGTCATAGGTGCGCAACTACAAACCTGAATTTTTTCTCCTAAGACACTCAATTGATCTTGATTATTTATGGTCATAGATTTTTTAATAATAATAAAACACCAACATTTCTTTAAAAAAGGTTGACGAGTATGGGGGGTAAGGAGGTAATAATTCTAATAAGGTTTTTTTCATTATGGATTGGGACTTTACCGAAAATATAGCATTTAAAGCTCTTTATGATGCTTTTAAAGATAGTGATGAAACTTCCGCATTAGAATTTTTATCTAGTGATGGTGCATCATATTATCTTGAATTAACACAGGACGCGGCTGGTGAGGGACTTGATCTTGGTGATAATGAAGCTATGGAAGAACTACAGAAAGAAATTATTAAATATTTAGAAAACAACTAAAGATCTAGCTTAAGCGCTGAAATATTTAGCTTTTGAGTGTAGTGCAATGATAGCTGTAGTACTTTGTTCTGGATGAAGTTGTTCGGATTCATCCATGGTCAAGTTTATTCTTTTTGCATCCAACAATGATAATTGTATGTTTGAATCAGATACTTTTGGACATGCAGGATAACCAAAAGAATATCTAGCTCCTCTATATTTTTGAGCTAGAATTTCTTTATTTTTCTCTGGTTCTTCAGTCCTAAAACCACATTCAATACGAATTAATGCATGGACATACTCAGCTAGAGCTTCTGCTAATTGCACTGTAAGTCCATGGAATAATAAATAATCGCTATATTTATCTTCTTTGAATAATTTTTGAGAATATTCACTAGCAATATCGCCCATTGTTACTGCCTGCATAGGAAATATATCTATCGGTTTATCATTTTTTAAATCACAATAAAAATCAGCTATGCATAAATTATTCCCAGATTTTTGTCTTGGAAAATTAAATTGGGAAATTTTATTTAATGATTTATCATCAAATAAGAAAATACTATTATCTTTTCTCCCGCATCTGAAATATCCATAAACTGCTTTGGGTGAAATAAGTTTTTTTTCTATAATTGTTTCTAACCATTTATCCAACAACGGTTTAGCATATGAATCCAAATAGTTATTGTATTCATCTACGCTTTGGTTTTTTCCTTTTTTTATTTGCCATTGTCCGCTAAATAGAGCTTTTTTATCTAAATAAAAAATTAATTTATTTAAATCTATATCAACGTCGTTCAAGACTTTTGTTCCCAAGAAAGGTGCATTAATTGGTTCTTCTTCATTTATAAATTTAGATCTTATAAAATTTTCTTTTAAATTTAATTTGGAAGTCTCGGTAGGTATGGATATTGATTTTTTTACAGCTTGAGAATTGGATTTTGATGAGGCTAAATTAATATTTATACCCTCGTTGTTAATGAAACCTTCTGTATTTGACCAATTACCCTTTTTTTTATTATCCATATATTCATTCATGAATTTAAGATCAGTGAACGCATCTTTTCCGTACAATATTTTCCCTTTATAAATTTTGCTGCAGTCCTCATTTACAAATTTTGGGGTTAAGGCTGCGCCTCCTAATATTACTGGTACACTAATATTTTCATTATTAAAAGCCTCTAAATTATCTTTCATAAAAGCAGTTGATTTAACAAGTAATCCGCTCATAGCGATGCAATCTGCATTGTATTTTTTTTGGGCATCTATAATTGCTGAAACATCTTGCTTTATGCCTAGGTTTATTACGTCATAACCATTATTTGTAAGTATTATGTCAACCAAATTTTTTCCAATATCATGAACATCGCCTTTGACAGTTGCAATTAAGAGTTTTCCATTAGATATGTTTTCATCTACAGTTTCCATATATGGTTCTAAAATTGAAACAGCAAATTTCATTGTTTCAGCGGATTGGAGTACAAATGGCAATTGCATTTGACCTGAGCCAAATAAATCTCCTACAACTTTCATTCCATCTAGTAAAAAGGTATTGATTATTTCAAGGGGTTTATATTTTTTTAACGCTTTATTTAATTGATCCTCTAAACCTATTTTTTCTCCATCAATAATATGATTTTTTAGACTTTCCTCCAATGTTAGGTTTTTATTTTCTGAAGATGCTTTTTTGAAATCTTGAATAGATAAATCTTGAAAAGCCTTTGTTAATTCTACTAATGGATCATAAATACAAATATCATCTTCAAATTCTCTTTTGTCATAAATTAAATCTAAGCAAAGCTTTTTAGTTTCTTCAGAAATTTTTGGTAATGACAAAATTTTATTTGGTGCGATGATTGCAGAATCCAATCCTGCTTTAATGCATTCATCTAGAAATATTGAATTTAGATTAATTCTAGATAATGGTGAGAGACCAAAACTAATGTTTGATATCCCCAGTATGATATGAATATCTGGGAAATTTTCACGAATTTTTGATATAGCATTAATTGTTTCTTTAGCGTTTAATCTATCTTCTTCTATCCCAGTAGATATTGGCAAAGCTAATGGATCAAAAAATAGCTCATAATCTGACAAACCACATTCTCTAGTTCTATTAATCGCTCGCTTTACAATGTTATATTTTTTATCTGCATTCCTTGCCATTCCATCTTCATCAATAGTTCCGACAACTAGACCTGAACCATAGCCTAAGGCTAAATCTAGAACTTGATCAAACCTTTCATTGCCGTCTTCGTAATTGGTTGAATTTATGATACATTTACCACCTGCTGACTTTAATCCACTTTCCATTTTGTCAGCATCTGTTGAGTCAATCATTAATGGCAAGTTTATGTTAGTTACTAGTCTTGAAGTTATTTCTTTCATATCTTTCACTCCGTCTCTCCCCACATAATCAACATTCACATCAAGAACGTGTGCATTTTCTTTTTGTTGTTGCTTGGCTATTGAAACTAGTCCATCCCAATCATCGTTATTTAATAACTCCCTTACCTTTTTAGATCCACTTGCATTTAATCTTTCTCCTACAATCAAGATAGAATTGTCTTGTTTGTACGGTACAGAATTGTATATTGATGATGCAGAAGGAATATAACCACTTAAATTATTTTTACTATTTTTGATAGACCTTTCGCTATAAGTAATTTCATCGATTATTGAAGAAAGATATTTAATATGTTCAGGTGTTGTCCCACAACATCCACCTATTAATTGAACATTAAAGTCATATATAAAATTCATTAACTGCATCTTTAGTTCTATTGGCTTTAATCTGTAGTGGGCTACACCGCCAATATTTTCAGGAAGTCCTGCATTGGGAATACAGCTTAAAGCGAAGGGAGAATTTTCAGACAAATATTTAATATGTTCTTTCATTTGTTCTGGACCAGTTGCACAATTCAGTCCAAGAATATCTATATTAAATGGTTCTAATATTGTTAATGCAGAGGAGATATCAGATCCAACAAGCATAGTACCTGTTGTTTCCATTGTTATGGATACCATTATAGGTATGTCTATATTTTTACTATCAAGTACTTCTTTAGAAGCTAATAAAGCAGATTTAATTTGCAATACATCTTGACAAGTTTCAATTAAAAGAAGATCAACTCCTCCATCTGCTAGACCAAATATTTGTTCTTTATATGATTGTTTTAGTTCATCAAAATCTATATGTCCTAATGTGGGTAATTTAGTAGTAGGTCCAATTGAACCAGCAACAAACCTTGGCTTATCAACTGATGCATATTTGGCTGCAGCCTTTTTTGCTATTAATGCAGCATTTTTATTTATCTCATATGCCTTATCCGCAATATCATATTCATCAAGAACTATTGATGAGGCTCCAAAAGTATTAGTCTCTATAACATGACAACCTGCTTCTAAAAATGAATTATGAACAGTTTCAACTACCTTTGGTGAGGATAAAACAAGGTTTTCATTACAACCTTCTAATTCTTTTCCTCCAAAGTCGTCTGCAGTAAGATTTAAGTTCTGAAAAGATGTTCCAGTACCCCCGTCAAAAATTATTAATGGCTTTTCATGTCTAGTTAGATAGGTTCTGAAAGATTCCATTTTTAGGTAATAATTAATTTATTTTAGAGAAATTCTTGTTACCCAATTATCATAGTCTTGAGAACGACCTTCTGTTATTTCTATAAGCTTACTTTTTAATTTATTCATTATTGGTCTATTAGCATTTAATTCAGTTGATTCTATTTTTTTAACTGGTGTAATTTTTGCTGCTGTACCAGTTAGAAAAACTTCATCTGCAATTAATAATTCTGTTTT
>CACGBL010000035.1:0-9212 GCA_902571355.1 uncultured Synechococcaceae cyanobacterium
TATATACAAACAAAATTTTTCATTTTTAAAAAAAAATGAAGAAAAAAAAAGAATTTACAATTTACTTCCTAACTATGAAAAATATTTATTTTTTTTAACTGATGGAGATTCAATAGGAACAAAAAAGTTTCCTTGGAGAGAAAAAGATATTATTTTTTTATTAAACAAATATAAACCAAAAAATATAATAGAACTTGGAAGTGGCAGTTCAACTTTTATTTTTAGTCAATATTGTAAAGAAAGAAATTCAAAATTATTAAGCGTTGATGAGTCAAAAAAATGGCTTGAATTAACTAAAAATGCACTGAATATTAATGAGCTACTACCTTACAAAAATATTGTTTTAAAAAAATCTTATATTGAAAAGAATTCAAAAGGTAATTCCTACAAAATAAATTTACCTAGCGATTTTGATTTCATTTATATTGACGGTCCAACTGATAGGGTTGATGGGATCAGAATGCCAAATTTGGATATCATAAAATTATTTAATAAATCAATATTCCCAAAAGTAATAGCAATAGATGTAAGATTTAAAACCGTATTAGAAATACTTAAGAATCACCACTACTCTAAATATAAATTTATACCTAGCACTTTTTATTTATGTCGGCAAAACAAAAACCCGTTAAATTTTATTTATTTTGGTCGCTTATATTACACCTGCATATTTCTAAGAAAATATTGATTAAAATTTTAAATTTTTAAAAACAAATTATCCTTTTTTCCCAATGCTAGTTGAATGGTCTTAACTCATACCATTCTTGACAATGATCTTTTATAACAAAAGAAGTACTCGTAAACTTAGAGATAATTTTTCTAATTTCTGCTTTAGAAGTTCCTGGATATTTTTGCTTGTAATAATTTCTCCTTTCTTTTTGTAATTTTAAAAGAGGATTTTTCTTTCTTGAAATTTTTAAATATAAATAATTTAAAAAACTTTTAATGACGAACTTTAATCGCATTAAAATTTCAATCAAAAAAGAAAAGTATCTTTTTAAATAATCAACTTTTCTATTTTCTTTTAAAAGTTCATCAATATATGAAGATATGATTTCAGTAGAACTTTCATTTTTATCATTACCAATATATTTGTTAATACTTTTCCAAATATTTTCAGAATTCTTTTTTACATTATGATTTGAAAGAAGTTTCTTCTCTATTGCCTCAAATAATTCAAATTGATTTGAATAACAAGTACTTACTAAGTTAGGTAATGGAACATCATATTTGTCTGAGATAATTGGCATATAACTAAAAACAGGTAAGCCAAGTATTGCTGACTCTAAACCAGCAGTACATCCATTATGCAAAACTAAAGAGGATCCAGATGCAACTTCTTCAGCTGTTCCAAAAGAAGAAATCTTTACATTTTGATTTGATTCCATATAATTTATCCAAGTATCTATGTTCTCTGAAGGGTGGGGTCTAATAATAACTTGCCTATTTAAAAATTTTTCAGCCAAACTTTTACTCATATTAATAAAATGATCAAATAATTTATTCGTATGATTAAAGTAGCCTTTATAAAAATTCATATCCTTTTCATTCAGAGCAAATTTCCTTTGAACATTTGAAAGAACCTGATCTCTAGTAATTGAGAATGGATTGCTTCTAGAAAACCTTGATATAATAAGAATATATGAATCAGAGTTATAATTTAATAATGGTGACAAATTCGATCTAAGAATATCTAATCTTGGATTCCCCGCTGGAACCAGTTTTTTTGGGTCACATTTATAGCACTCTTCAATTGCCTTTTTATCATCATTGCCTCTAGTAAAAAAAGTATCTAAAAGTTCTAAACTTTTTGGATCAACTCTTTGTTTAACATACCAGGAATCACTTATGGGACATAAAGCTTCTTCATCTAAAGCTAAACAAAGATGTCCTAAATTTTTTAAACGTTTTAAATAATTAGATGAAGATTTTGTAACATCATTTTCTAATATCAATCCAGGAGCAAAACTTAAAATTTTTAGTTTTCTTAATATTTGCGAATTACCAATATAAACTTTATGTCCGAGTTCAAGTAACCTGGCAGCCAAGTAAACTCTTGATTTAAATTCTCTTGATTTAACCTCAATGGGTATAATAACAGGTCGTTTTTTGCGCATAAAATGTTACAAATTCTTTATGAAGTTTTCAAAGCTACCAAATATATAAATTATCCTAGAAAGTTTTGTTATTATTCCATCATTTATAGTTAATAATTTATCATTATAAATTACATCAGGCGCAGGGAAGGTTTCTTTTAAGAGTTCACTCATTACTGATTCAAGTTCTATATGAGTTGTGATTTTATTTTTTTTATTAATACATTTTTGTAAGACTTCTCTTAAATCTCCTAGCTGTGAAATTTCTTCTGTAATGCCTTGATTCGAAAAATATCCATTTGATAATGTAATAGTAGGCTTAAACAAAAGGAGAGATTCTACAAAAGCAGTATTATTTATACAAATAACTGCTTTTGATTTTTTTATAAGTGGAGACATAGGAACTTCGCAAGAAACAATCTTCAAATGTTTATGTTTTTTAAGAAGTTTTTGAAAAGATTGAAAATCTAACATCCCTGGGAAAGATGGATGTTCACGAATAACGAACTGATATCCAACTGGAATCATATAAGCGATTAGATCAATAAGACCTATAAAACTCCTATATTCAGGAGCACGAATTAAAATTTGACTGTCATAAGGCGTATTTAAGGGAAATAAAATATATTTACCAGATAAATCACTAGGTTCTTTTACAATGAATTTAAATAGAAATGCATTTACAAGCTTTTTAAGCCTATCAATACTCAAATTAGCTTTATTAGAGAGAATTGGATTATAAAAATAAAAAATTTTAAAAAATAAAATCCTTAAAAGATCGTTAAATAAATCCTTTAAATTAATAGGCATTCTTCTTTTTCGAAATTCTTTCTGCATCATTCCTGGTTCAAAACTTCTATCTAAAATTGATTTGTGAAGCTTTTTTATAAAGTTATTTAGATCTTTTTTGTGATAATTAAATTTATCAATTTCGTCTTTAGATAAATTCATTTTATTATTTGAACAAAACCATACTCTCTGACCTATGTAATTGGTATTAAGGTTTATATAGTTATGGATTCTATAAACTTTACTTTTATTAAACCTCGCCAGGTGATAAGCAATGGTATGAAGAATATTAGTTCCACTTGAAACAAACACCAAATGTGGATTATTTTTTTTAAATATTTCCTCTATTCGTTCTGATAATATGACTTGTTCAAGCAATAATTGATTAATATTAACCAAACCCTGCTCTAATCTTAAATCTGATCTATGAATATCTAGTGGATAGATTAGATTGAATCTTGAAACCCTTTTTACTAAATTTTCAAAATTAATTTTTGATCTAAGTTGTTTATCAAGATCCTTTGTCATAAGAAATTCAAATTCAGCAGGTAAATCTTTAATATTTTCAGGCCTAACGGTGCTAAAAAGAAAACATAACCTTACATCTGAATATTTATTTTCAATTTGTTTTTTTAAGGTTTGGTAATTTCTTATATATTTATTAGAGTGCGAGGTTATATAAAGATTTAACATTTAAAATTAACTTCAATAAAGTATTAAAAGATTGGACAAAAATAATTAAATCCAATTAAAAAAAATATATAGACAAATCATCTCACCCAATAGATGTAAGTTGCATTATAAAACTTTAAATGGCTTATAAAAATAGACTTTAATAATTTCTTCATATAGTATTAATAGGGTTAATTTTTTGTGATTTGAAAATTCTTTTCATTGTACCTATTCTTAATTCTGGCGAAGATCTCATTAAATTTAGTAATTCTTTATCTATTCAAACTTTTAAGAATTGGAGAGTCTTATTTGTTGATGGTGGTTCCAAAAAAAAAGATTTAATTTTTCTTTCAAAGTTAAAAGATAATGATCAGAGGTTCGATTTTATTAAGCAAAAATTTCCACAAAAAGGAATTTTTGGAGCAATGAATGAAGGATTTGAACTTGCTGAACCTAATGAATATATTATTTTTTGGGGATCAGACGACTTTGCAGACAACAAATTTACTTTAGAAGAATTATGTAACAGAGTTTTGAAAAGCCAAAAAGAAACTTCTCATAAACATTTATATATATTCAAGGCAAGATACTATGAGAAGAAAAATAATAAAATAGGGAGAACATCATTCTTTCCTAGTAGAAGCCTTATACATAAAAGTATAAAGAATATTTTTCCTATTTATTTGGTATTAGGTTTCACTCCCCCGCATCAGGCTACTTTATTTACTCCCATGGCAAGAGAAATCCAAAATAAATATTCTTGTAAATATAGAATGAGCGCAGACTTAGACTATTTTCTAAGATTAAGTAAGAAAATAAGGGTTACTTTTGAAACTTTTGATTTCAACATCGTTACTATGTCAAACTCTGGAACAAGTGCAAGAAATTTATATCAAAGATTAAACAATGTTTTTTCAATATATTTTAAATTTTATGGACCCCTTTTCTTTATTCCTATTGTCTCAAGATACTTCATCAAAATTCAACTAAAGATTTTTTCCTTATTAAAAAAAAATAAGGTCCCTAATAAACTATGACTAATAATAAAAATTTCAATATTTATATATTTGGTGCGAATACACCTGTAGGATCATTTTTTTATGATGAATTAAAAAAAAATAAAATTATTGAATATTCAAAAATATTTAGATTTTCAAGAACTAGAGCCGATGATTTTCACTATTTTGACTTATCCAAACCTGAATTATTTAAGCAATACAAGAAAGATAAAAATATAGTTTTAATAAATTTCGCTCCCATTTGGAACCTCTCGAAATTTTTACAATATTTTTACCATAAAAATTCAAAATTCCTAGATAAAATAGAATTAATAATTACTTGTTCTTCAACCTCAATAATTACTAAAAAATACGCATTTAATAAATTTGATAAAAAGTTGTTTTTAAAATTATTTTATTCTGAAAATAATATTATGAAGTTATCAAAAAATAAAAAAATTGATAACATTATTGTAAGACCTTCAATGGTTTATGGATCATACAATAAATTAAAAGACTCTAATATAGAAGTCATAAAAAAGTTCCTAAATGTATTGCCTTTTATAGTCTTGCCAAAAGAATCTGGATTAAGGCAGCCTATTCATGCTTATCAATTAGCTAATGTATTCTTAAATTTATTTATTAAATTTTCAAATAAAACTAATAAAAAAATTAATAGATTTACCCTCGATATCGGAGGTGATGAATTTATAAGCTATGAACAAATGATTAGGAGAGTTTTTGAAAAAAATAAATCTACTAGTACAAGAAAAAAATTAAGAATATTATTTTTACCTAATCAATTATTTAGTTTAGTTTTTTCTCCTATATTGTTATTTTCCCCAAAAATTTATGAGGCACTTTTGAGAACAATGGCTGATTTATCAGGATTTAAAAAGTCTTATGAATTTAGTACTCTCAAAAAATCTAAATTTCCTTTTAAATAAATTAATCATTATTTAGATGTACTTTTTAATATTAACATCAAGTTTTTTACTAACTTATTCTCTTATAAATAACCTAAACCCCCTTTTTAGAAAATATTTTTTAGACAAACCTAATTCTAGAAGTTCTCATGTATCACCTACTCCTAAGGCAGGTGGAATAATAATATCTTTAATATCCTCTATTTTTTATTTTGTAACTGGAAGTAGCTTAATAATAACTTGTTTACCAATTTCAATACTTGGGCTTCTAGACGATTACTTCAATCTATCTCCAATATTAAGATATTTTTTCCAAATAGTTTTTTCTTCTTATATTGTTTGGCAATCAAATAGCAGCTTTTTGTTCGAAATATCAGGTATTTCGTATGCTGTTTTATTCATAATTTTTGTATTTATATCTACTATTTTTATAAATCTTACTAATTTCATGGATGGTTTAGATGGATTAATAGGAGGTTGCATGTTGATAAGTTTTATTTGTGTAATGTACAGTTCCAATTTACAGCTAACCCCTTTAATAGGATCTTTATTTGCCTTTTTAATTTTTAATTGGCCTCCCGCAAAAATATTTATGGGTGACGCAGGAAGTACTTTTTTAGGGATTTTGTATTTTAATTGCGCTTTTTCCTCAGGAAGTATAGAAAAGTTTTATGGTTACACAATTATAAATTTACCTATATATGCAGATGCAGTCATTTGCATTATAAGAAGATTACTAGCAGGTCAAAACATATTCAAGCCTCATAAATTGCATCTTTATCAAAGACTATATTCTGCAGGTTGGAGTAAGCAAAAGATTTCTTCTATTTATATTTTATTTACTTGTCTATTAGCAATTGTTTATTTAAAAAGTGATTTAAATTTTTTATTAGTTACATCACTTTTTACTTTAATTTCAGGATGTTATATTGATTCAAAGTTTGCAAAACCCTTTGATAAGTAAAATAAAAAAACCATCTTATGAACTTTAGAAGAACAAATACATTAATTCAAAAATATTTGCAAGATAAATTAATTCTTAGAAGAACAATCCTCATTTTTCTAGATTTCCTTTCTATAAATTTTGCAATATTAATATCTTTTTTTAATCAAGACAAAAAGGCTTTTCTAAGTATAGATCTAAATAATCTTTATGATATAAGTCTAATTTTTATTTTTGTACCATTAATATTCATTATTACTTACTATTTCACTGGTCAATACAAAGGTTTAACAAAATATACAGGCAGTACTTCTTTCTATAAACTAGCAATCAAAAATTTATTACTAACTATAATTTTATCTTTATTTTTATCAAAAATACCCATCAATTTAACTTTCTACTTTTTTTGGGTGGAACTATGGATAATTTCTACTTTATTCACTATTTCCTATCGTTTAATACTTAGAGATATATTAATTCTGCCAAGATTTTCAGAAAATAGTCAAAATTTAAAAGTCATAATATATGGAGCTGGTCAAGCAGGGGCAAATCTTGCTTATTCACTATTAAATGCAGGCAATTACAAAATAATCTCATTTTTTGATGATTCTCCAAAATTATGGGGTAGAACCCTTCATGGCATTCAAATAAAAAAAACAAAAATAGATTATTCACTGAAAAATAAGATTGATCAATTGCTAATAGCCCTACCATCAATAAATACCTCAAAAAGAGTCTCGATTTTAAAAGAAATTAATAAATATTCTATTCCTGTTTATCAAATTCCTACCATTAAAGAATTAACATCTGGAAAGTTTTTCATAAACGATTTGAAACCCATTAATATTGAAGATCTTTTAGCAAGAGACTTCGTGGCACCTAGGAAGGATTTATTAAGTAAAGGAATAAAAAATCAAACGATTATGGTAATTGGAGCTGCAGGATCTATTGGGAAAGAATTATGTAAACAGATTTTATTATTGAATCCAAATGAATTAATCCTTCTAGATAATAGTGAGTCATCTCTTTATAAAGCAATTAACTTTTTAGAAAAAAATAATTATTCAAATGTAAAAGTTTATCCTCTAATCGGCAACGCATGTAACTCTAATCATCTAGAAAGCATAATAGAAAAATATAAGGTGCATACAATATTTCATGCCGCAGCATATAAACATGTGCCCATTGTAGAGGATAATCCTCTAGAAGGAATTTATAACAACGTATTCTCAACTCTAACAATTTGTAAATTAGTTTCAAAGTCCAAATATGCCCATAAAATGATTTTTATTTCAACTGATAAAGCTGTTCGCCCAACTAATGTTATGGGCGCTTCTAAGAGGTTAGGAGAGTTAATTGTTCAAGCATTCGCTAATGATGAAGTAAATTCCAAATCACGAAAAACATCTCATGGCAAAATATTTTCAATGGTAAGATTTGGTAATGTTCTTGGTTCTTCTGGATCAGTTGTACCATTATTTAAAAAGCAAATTAAATTAGGAGGTCCAATCACTATCACCCATCCTGAAATAGTTAGATATTTCATGACAATAGAAGAAGCTGCCCAACTTGTTCTTCAGTCTTTAGGTTTAGCAAAAGGGGGGGAAGTTTTTTTATTAGATATGGGGAATCCAGTTAAGATAAAAGATTTAGCGGAGCAAATGGTTCTTTTAAGTGGTTTAACGATAAAGAACAAACATAATTTAGAGGGGGATATTGAAATTAAATACACAGGGCTTAGATCTGGAGAAAAATTATATGAAGAATTACTAGTATCAGAAGATTCAGAAAAAACATCGCATCCATTAATTTTCAAAGCCATCGAATTTCCAAGAGAATTGGATAAGCTTTTGATTAATATTAATGATTTAAACAAATTTATAAAGACGAATCAAACAGAAAATACTCTTAAAAAATTAAACAAAATTATTCCTGAATGGAAAAGAAGTAGAGCTAAATGGATTTAAACCCATAACCATTATTCTATGCAGAAACATAAGCTCATAATTATTTTATAATTTCATGATCTATAAAAATTTTTAATATTACTAAGTGCGGTTTTGTCTACGCAAAAAAGTGTTTAAATCGATTAATAAAAATTTTTTCCTTACTTTTTTTGTTTCTTGAGTGTTTCAAATATTTATTTAGAGCTAGGGATAATGATAATACTAGTAAATAATCAAAATTGTATAGAACAAAATTATAAGCATCCAGTCATATTTACAATAGCCATTCTAATTTGTTATCCTTTTAAGTATTTATTACTACATGGTAGTTTTAAGTTTTTTCAAATTTATTATAGATTAGAGAGATGGGCACAAGCACTATTGAATCCAATGGCTTAATTACCTTAACTACAGATAGTAATGGCTACATAATTGCAAACTATAATGGCTTGGAGTTGCCCATTCACCTAAAAGACACAAGGACTGGCGGTACTGGACAAAGCCAATACCTCACTTCCGGACATGGCAATAATGATGTAGCTTATGGTTGGACTCCAGTAGCTGCTGATGTTTTAGATGGAGTAGGTATTTATATTGCAATAAATAATCCTATAACGCAATACTACAGTTACAGTGAAGGATTTCCCTATAAATTACCCGCATATTATGTCTACACTTTTTCTCTAGAGTCAGGACAAATAACAGGCTCATATTTGGATACTGGAGAATTTGAAGATATCAATAAAGTTCTAGATAGAGTAGATAGAGCAGCAACTTATGATTTCGAATATGACATTTTATACTGGGGAGCAGAAGAAAATATAGAAAATAAATTAAAGAGT
>CACGBL010000036.1:0-8752 GCA_902571355.1 uncultured Synechococcaceae cyanobacterium
ATATTCATTATTGCATAGAAGAAAAGCTGATAAGTTTAATTGGTGAAACTGGAAAAAAATTACACACAGGTAGAAGTAGAAATGATCAAGTTGGTACAGATATAAGATTGTGGCTAAGAAAAGAGATTGACAATATTGAAATTTTAATAACCGATTTGCAAAAATCCTTCTTAAATCTCGCGAAATCCAATATTTATACCTTAATTCCTGGTTATACCCATATGCAAAGAGCGCAACCATTATCTTTGGCTCATCATTTATTGGCCTACATAGAAATGCTTCAAAGAGACCGTGAAAGGTATAAAGAAGTACGCTCAAGAGTTAATATTTCTCCGTTAGGAGCTGCAGCATTAGCTGGAACAAAAATAAAAATAGATAGACATTTTACAGCTGCAGAATTGGGTTTTAAAAAGATTTATAAAAACAGTATTGATGCGGTGAGTGATAGAGATTTTTGTATAGAGTTTGTTTCTGCATCTGCTATCTTGATGTCTCATTTAAGTAAAATTTCAGAGGAAATAATTTTATGGGTAACTGATGAATTTTCTTTTGCAAAATTAACAGATAAATGCGCCACAGGAAGTAGCTTAATGCCGCAGAAAAAAAATCCTGACGTTCCAGAATTGATAAGAGGTAAGACAGGAAGAGTGTATGGACATCTCCAGGCATTGTTAACTATGGTTAAAGGGGTGCCACTTTCTTATAATAAAGATTTTCAAGAGGATAAAGAGCCAATATTTGATACTGCAGAAACAATATCTTCTTGTATCAAAGCAATGACTATTTTAATTAATGAGGGCATTGAATTTAATATTGAAAATCTAGCCGATTCTGTAGAAAATGATTTTTCTAATGCTACTGATTTGGCAGATTACTTAGTTGATAAAGATGTTCCTTTTAGGACCGCTTATCAAGTTGTTGGTCAAATGGTTAAATATTGCCTGGAGAGAAAAATATTATTTAAAAATCTTAAAATTGAAGAATTTAAAAAATTTCATCCTGAATTTGATGAGGATGTTTTTCTAGATCTTAAACCTCTTAATGTCGTTAAATCAAGAAATAGCCAAGGTGGTACAGGATTTGTTCAAGTAGAAAAAGAGGTAAACAATTGGCAAAAAAGATTGTTACCTTGAATCTCAATCATTTTTCTACAACAAGGGTATGCTTTGAAGTAGAATAGTAAGGCAAAGTTATGAAGCTACTTATTGTAGTTTTTTTATAAGGTAAATTTTTGTTGAGTTTAAAGTGAGTATTTTTGTTGGCAATTTGCCGTTCCGCGCAGAGCGTGAAGATGTTGTACAGTTGTTTGCCCCTTTTGGTGAGGTTTTAAATTGTTCTCTTCCCTTGGAGAGGGATACTGGAAGGAAAAGAGGATTCGCATTTATTGAAATGGCAGATGAAGCGATTGAGTCAAAAGCAATCGATGGTTTGCAAGGAACGGAACTTATGGGTAGGCCATTAAGAATTAATAAAGCTGAGCCTAGAGGTTCTGGTGGATCTCGTAGATCAGGAGGAAGAGGTGGTTACGGTGGCGGCAATAATGGTGGCTATGGAGGTGGCGGCTACGGCGGCGGCAATAATGGTGGCTATGGAGGCGGTAACAATGGATCTAATAGCTCTAACGCTAATAAATCTTCTGGAGCAGAAGGTTGGGAAGACAGAAGTTATGGAAATTCTGATAACTCTGAATATGAAAATGGTAGAAGCAGAAGAAAAAGGGGAGTGTCCAATGAGAGCAATGCTTCAAACGAGACAAATTAGTAACCCATTTCTTCAAGAGCTGTCGTTAATTTAAATAGATATTCAATATTTAATTCTTTTTTTAAAGATTTATTTGAAATTTGATTCCTCCAAATTTTTGCTTTTGGTATACCTTCAACTAAATTTATAAGATGTTTACAAATATCCCAAGATTTTCCTCCATCACTTAAATGCGCTTCTATGTATGGAATTAAGGAAAATATAATATTGGAAGCAGATTTGGGTTTTTTGTTAATTCCATAAATCCTCTCATCAATTTCAGACCATCTCAAAGGATGTTTATAAATTGAACGTCCAATCATGACCCCATCAAAATCTTTTAAGGCTTCTAATGATTCATCGATATTTGTTAAACCTCCATTGATTTCTATTAATAATTCTGGATTTGATTTTTTCAATTTTTTTACTACATCATAATTTAGTGGCGGTATGGTCCTATTTTGTTTTGGATTTAGACCTTTTAATATGGCTTTCCTTGCATGAACTGCAAATCTGTCCGCACCAGCATTAGCGATAATTCTTACGAAATTATTCAAATTAACGAAACTATCATCATTATCTACACCGATTCTGTGTTTTATCGTAACTGGTAAGTTGCAATTATTTTTTAAGGATTCTATACATTTTGCTACTTTTTCAGGTTCTTTCATAAGTGAAGCACCAAAATTTCCAGAACAGACCCTTGGACTCGGACAACCAACATTAAAGTTTATTTCGTCATAACCCCAATCCTGTGCCATTTGGGCTGCCTCTTTAAGGATTTTAGGATCGTCTCCACCAAACTGAATAGAGATCGGGTGTTCTTCATCATTAAAATCAAGAAAATTTTCTTTTTTATTCGTATAAACTAAACTCTGGGCCACAATCATTTCCGTATACAAAAGGGCTTCAGAACTTATTTTTCTCATTATTATTCTGAAATGCTTATCAGTACAATCCATCATTGGAGCAATACTTAATTTATGAATATTTTTAATAGAATCAGGTTGAATTAATTTCATTGCTTTTTTGATTTAAATATATGAATCAATTCTTATCGAGAAGAACTTTTATTCTAATTCCTACTATGTCAATCTTAAAAATAATCTTTAAGCCTATGAAAGTATTAGCATCTTCACTTGCTTCTAAAGAAGAGTGGAATTTTTCAAAAGAGGAATGGAAAACTAGGCTTAGTCCAGAATCCTATTATATTTTGAGGGAGGAAGGGACTGAAAGAGCTTTCAGCAGCCAATTAAATAATGAGAAGAGAAAAGGGATTTTTTACTGTGCAGGATGCGATTTGCCACTTTTTTCTTCAGATAAAAAGTTTGATAGTGGTACAGGATGGCCAAGTTTTTGGGATTCAATTCAAGGATCAGTAGAAACAAAAGTTGATTTTAAGTTAATTGTCCCTAGAACCGAATATCATTGCTCTAGATGCGGAGGTCATCAAGGTCATGTCTTCAATGATGGGCCACTTCCCACTGGCAAAAGATACTGCAATAATGGATTAGCGTTAAGATTTGTTCCTGACTAAATATTTGTGCGGCCTTCCGCAACTTGTTTTGTGCATCACTTTATTGGAGAATAGTTTTATTAAATTTTAGAAAAATGATTGAAAATCAATCAGACAAAATTGATAATAAAGAAAATGATGATTCTAATCAGGATAATGCCCCTGAAGATATATCATCTACCCAAAATTCAACTAATGAAAATGATGAATTATCTTCTCAAAAAACAGAAGAAATTAATACTGAAGAATTAAAAAATACTATCTCAAATAATGATGCAAGATTAGAACAATTAGAAAAAGAGCATGAAACATTAAAAAATCAATATGTAAGGATTTCAGCAGATTTTGATAACTTCAGAAAAAGGCAGTCTAGGGATCAGGACGATTTAAAAATTCAACTTGTTTCCAAGACTTTAACTGCCATACTTCCTATTGTTGATAATTTTGAGAGAGCAAGACAACAACTTAAACCAGAAAATGAGGAAGCTCAAGCTCTTCATAGAAGTTATCAAGGATTGTATAAACAACTAGTTGAAGTTTTAAAACAACAGGGAGTGTCTCCCATGAGAGTTGTTGGTCAGCAATTTGATCCAAACTTGCATGAAGCTGTATTAAGAGAACCTAGTGAAGAGTTTGAAGAGGATTTTATTATTGAAGAATTGCAGCGAGGATATCATCTAGAAGGTAAGGTTTTGAGACATGCATTGGTTAAGGTTTCTATGGGGCCTGGTAAACAAAATTCACAACAAGAAGTAGAAAAGGATACAGTTGAAGGGGATGCTAATTCAGAGGCAAATACTTCTGAAGATGTATAAATTCCAAATTCTTATTTGAGCATTATCTAATGGCTGATTTTTACCAAATACTTGGAGTTTCAAGAGATGCTGATGCGGATACCTTAAAAAGGGCTTATAGAAAATTAGCACGACAATACCATCCTGATGTTAATAAAGAACCTGGTGCGGAAGATAAATTTAAAGAAATTGGTAAGGCTTATGAAGCATTAGCTGATCCTGAAACTAGAGCAAGATATGACCAATTTGGAGAGGCTGGCCTTGGAGGAGCAGCTGGTATGCCTGATATGGGAGATATGGGTGGCTTTGCAGATTTATTTGAAACTTTTTTTAATGGCTTTGGGGGGCAAAATCCACAAGGAGGAAGAACACAAAGAAGAGGTCCTCAACAAGGAGATGATCTAAGGTATGACCTTAATGTTGACTTTAAAGATGCAATTTTTGGCCAACAAAGAGAAATTAAAATTCCTCATTTGGAGACATGTGAAGTCTGTAGAGGAACAGGTGCAAAACCAGGAACCGGTCCCAAAACTTGTTCAACATGTGGTGGAAGTGGACAAGTTAGAAGAGCTACAAGAACCCCTTTTGGTAATTTTACACAAGTAGCTGAATGTCCTTCATGTAATGGCGCTGGCCAGATAATTGCAGATCCATGTGTAACTTGCGGCGGTAATGGCGTAAAGCAAGTCAGAAAAAAATTAAGAATTAATATTCCTGCAGGAGTTGATACTGGCACAAAATTAAGAGTTTCCGGTGAGGGAAATGTTGGTTTGAAAGGGGGTCCACCTGGGGATCTTTATGTTTTTATAAAGGTTAAGAATGATTCAAAACTTAAAAGAGATGGTGTAACAATTTACTCAGAAATAGCAGTGAGTTATTTACAGGCTATTTTAGGTGACACTGTAAAAATCACTACAGTTGATGGAGATGTTAATTTAAAAATTCCAAGTGGTACACAGCCAAATACAACTCTTTCACTTGAGAATAAAGGGGTACCTAGACTTGGTAATCCTGTTGCGAGAGGAAATCATGAAGTTTTAGTAAAAGTAAAATTACCAACTCGTATTACCGACGCGGAACGTGAGCTTTTAGAGGGTTTAGCTTCTCAATATTCAGATAAAAATATTAATTCCAGTAGTGGACTTTTTAGTAAATTATTTGGTAAAGAATCTTAATGACTTCCTTAAAGCATTTGGATCTTAAATCTGTTCCATGTCCTTTAAATGTCGTCAAAATTAAATTGGCTTTGGAGAAGTTGTCTAAAAATGAACAGCTTATTATTGAACTAGATAAGGGTGAACCAGAAGAAATGGTATTAAATAATTTAAAAGAGATGGGATATTTCTTTAAACAAATCAAAGAAAATGAAAAATTTATAAAAATAAAAATATTGAATGATAATTAATAGTAAATATTTAGGTTTAGTTACTAAAAAATTTAATGATTTTTTTTTAGTTGATTTAAAAAATCAAGAAAATTCTGGAAATAGCGAGAAATTTTTATGTAAGGTTAAGAAGTCTATAAATTTCAAGGATCAATTAATTTATGTTGGAGACGAAGTAGCGATTGAAAAAATTGATTTTAAAAGTAAACGCGCAGTAATAACAAGTCTAAAAAAAAGAAAAAATCTTTTAGTTAGACCCTCAGTTGCAAATATTTCTAACATATACGTTACTTTTTCAGTTGAAGAACCAGAGTTAAATTTATCTCAAGTTAATAGGTTTTTGATATCAGCAGAGTCAATGGGAGTTGAAGTCTCATTAGTTTTGACAAAGTGTGATTTAATTTCTGATAAAAGAAGATCATATTTACTTGATAAATTTGAGAAATGGGGTTACCAAGTAATTACTTTAAATTTACAGAAATCTGATTGTTTTAAAAATTTATTAGCCGAGTTAAAGCAAAAAGAATGTTCAATTTTCATGGGTCCATCCGGGGTTGGCAAAACTACTTTGCTAAATATGATTATTCCAGGTCTTCAAAATAGTACTTCTCCAGTTTCTAATAAAATTAAGAGAGGAAAAAATACTACTCGCAATGTTGAGTTATTTTCTATGTCGAATCAAAGTTACATTGTGGATACTCCTGGTTTTAATATGCAACCTCTAGAGGTTGATATAAAGTTGTTACCATATCTTTATTCAGAAATATATAAACAGGTAATAGAAGAAGGAATTAAGTGTAAATTTCGTAACTGCTTACATATAGACGATGAGGGATGTAATTTAAATAAATCCTTCGAAAGATATTCTTTTTATAGAGAAATGATTGAATCTTCTAAGAGTCACTATTATCAAAACCAGGAAGATTAAGATTTAATCCACCAGTCAAATCATTCATCCTTTCTTTCATAGTTGTAGTTGATAATTCATGAGCTTTTTGAATAGCTTGTAGAATGTTTTGCTCTATTTGTTCTTTATTTGAATTTAAGATATTTTCTTGTACTTCTACCTTTAAAGGAAGTTGGTTCCCACTTATCCAAACTTTTATCATCTCATCATCACTTTTGCCTTCAATCTCCATATTTTCAAGTTCATCTTGTAATTTTTGAGCATCTTGCTGAATTTGTTTAGCTTTTTTAAAAGCTTCTGTAAGTTGTCCAAAGTTAGGAAGTCCAAAACCCGCCATTTTGTAAAAAGTTTCTTTAGTTAGGATAGTCAAAACCAATCATTCTTACTTCCGGTTGCAAAAAAATTCCCTTGTTTTGTAGTACTTTTTGTTGAATTACTGTTATTAATTCATAAATATCTCTTGAACTTGCTGAAGAAGTGTTAATTATAAAATTTGAATGTATTGTAGAAATCTCAGCATCGCCAATTTTAAATCCTTTTAAACCCATTTCATCAATTAATTTTGCTGCATAATTATTTTCAGGATTTTTAAAAACACTACCAAAACTTGGTTGATGATATGGTTGAGTTTCAGTTTTTAATTTAAGGTTATTTTTGGTTGTTTGAATTAATTCTTTTAGATTTCCATTAGGCTCAAAACGAAGTTTTGCACTAATAATGGTCAAATCATTTTTTTGAAAAGAGCTAAATCTATACTCAAAATTGATATCTTTTTTTTCAATTTCAAGCTTTTCATGAGTTTTATTATCTATAACTTTTACGGAAATAAGATTTTTTGCTAACGATAAATTACCTGTGCCAGCATTCATATAAATTGCTCCTCCCAACGTTCCTGGAATTCCGACAGCCCATTCCCCTCCTTGTAATCCATTTTTAGCAAGAGAATTAGATAATGTTGGGAGCATCACACCTGCTTCCGCTTCAACAATTCCTGAATATGGCTCTATCTTTAATGATTTTAATTTTTTTGTACACACGACTAAGCCTTTTATGAAAATATTATTTATTAAAAGATTTGAACCTGCGCCAATTATTAGACATTTTTGTTTGTTTAAATTAGCCCATTTTATTAGATATGAAAATTCTTCAATACTTCTTGGCTCAGCAAAATATTCAGCTACTCCTCCCACTTTTATAGTTGTATAACTACTTAAGTTACAGTTTTTAAAAAAAATCTTTTTTTCCATAAATTAGTTGTTTAGTTTAATTGTTTTTCATTTAAAATCGACCATAATTTATGACAATCACCAGCTCCCATATTCAAAATTAAATCCCCTTCTCGAGTTAATTCGTAAAAATATTTTTTTACTTCATAATAATTATTTATATAAATAACATTTTTATTTTTTTTATAAATTTGATCAGTGATAATTTTCGAAGTAATTTTATCTTCGTTTCCTTCTCCTGCTCCATAAATACTTGTTACATAAATAACATCTGCTTTTGATAATTCTTCAGCGAATTCTTTACTAAATTGTTTTACTCGAGAGTATCTGTGAGGTTGAAATAAAGCAATCAATCTGCTTTTGTGAGAATCATTATTATTCTTTTGTTTAATAAATAATCTTCCTAATTTAATTGTCTCTTTTATTTCGTTTGGGTGATGTGCATAATCATCATATAAACTTCTTTCATCTATTTCGCCTCTGAATTCAAATCTTTTTTTTGGTAGTTTCAGATATTTTAAGTTTTTCTTAATTTCTAAAAAATCTACTCCTATCATTCTTGAAGCTGCTATTGCTGCGGTGATATTAGATAGATTGTGTAATCCTGGAATTGGAATTTTTAAATTACTTATAAAATATCCATTTTCATAATATTTACCAATTGTATACTTTGAATTAATTTCAGTCGCGATTAATGCATAAGCTACGTTTTTAGCCGTAGCGTTTGACCACTTACAATTAGAATAAAAATTATTTCTTGAGTTCTCACAATCAAAATTAAGTAATAATTTTTTAGAATTTTTAGCGAAACTTTTAAAAGAAGATATGACTTCATTTAAATTAGAAAAGTGATCGCAATGATCAAAATCAATGTTATTGATTATTCCAATATCAGACATATATTTGTTAATTGTCCCATCAGATTCATCGACTTCAGCTACTAAGTATTTTGTATTTTCTAAATGACAATTAGAGTTGTAAATAGGAATTATTCCTCCAGTTATTGAAGAAGAATTCTGCGTACATAATTCAAGTATTGTAGAAAGAAATGTACTGGTTGATGTTTTTCCGTGGCTCCCCGCTACCGCCAATGCAGTATAAGTACGCATTAGCATTGCAAGTATCTCTGAACGATGTTTTATTGATAAATTTTTTTTTCTGCAGTAAGAAAATTCTTCATTTTCT
>CACGBL010000037.1:0-8708 GCA_902571355.1 uncultured Synechococcaceae cyanobacterium
AAACATGTTGGAGTATAGGGTAGAAATTGCATTGTGGGCAATTTCAGGGATTATTCCCTTTTTCATGTTAAACATTTGGACAAATAATAATCTAAATGAATCCATAAACATTAGTGATACATTGCTTTCTAGGTATTTCTTATGTGCTTTTTTTGTACGACAGTTTTCTGTAGTTTGGGTTGTATTTAGTTTTGAAGAAGATTCTCTTATGGGGAAGGTATCTCCGTATTTAATTCAACCCTTAAATCCATTTTTCAGATATTTTGCACAACATCTTGCCGAACAAATAACAAGATTTCCTTTCGCACTAATAATCGCATTTTTCTTTTTTATTTTTAATCCAGAAAGTATATGGATGCCGAATTTAGGTATTTTACTTTTATCGATAGTATCTACTTTCTTATCCTTCTTGATTCAATTTTTAATTCAGTCAATAGTTGCATGTCTATGTTTCTGGACAGAGAAAGCGTCATCGATAGAAAGATTGTTATTTATTCCAACTTTATTTCTCTCAGGTCTTTTAGCACCAGTAGTTTCATTTCCTGCATATGTTAAATCTTGGATTTATTTGACTCCTTTTCCATATCTAATTGATTTCCCTGCAAACCTACTTTCAGGTAATGAAACAAATATTAGTGGAGGGTTAATTATGCAAATTCTATGGATTTTTATACTTTTCCCATTATTTAAGAAAATCTGGTCTGAAGGAACAAAAAAATATACAGCAATGGGGTCATGAATTTAAGAAAATATCTAAAAGTTTATAGAAAATTCTTACATACTTCTTTAGCTTCTGAATTGGAGTATAAGACAAATATATTAGTTGATTTAATTACTGCAATTTTAAGTTTAGTAGGGAGTATTTTTCTTCTATCTATTTTCTTTCAAAATAGTGGATATATTGGAGGATGGAAATTTGAACAGGCACTAATAATCCAAGCTATTTATACAATTTTGAATGGGATAACAAATACATGGTTCAATCCTAATCTTACAGAAATAGTTAAACACATAAGAGAAGGAACATTAGACTTCGTACTTTTAAAACCTATTGATAGTCAATTTTTTATTTCATTAAAAAAAATAAATCCATCTGGATTTTTAGAAATAATACTTGGATTTTTATTGTTGTTCTTCTGCATAAGAATAAATCAAATCAATTTAAATTTAAGTTTTCTGACTCTATCCTTGATTACTATAAGTTGTTCGATTTGTATTTTATATAGCTTATGGTTTTTTATCTCTACTACTACTATTTGGTTTGTTAAGACTTGGAATGCAATAGAAGTATTAAGATCATTCCTTTATATTGGAAGATTTCCTCTAAGTTCATTTTCATTTTCTTTAAGAATCTTTTTTAGTGTTTTTATTCCTATTGCTTTTATTACTACAATTCCTTCTGAAGTTTTTCTAGGACTTTCTGTATTTTGGAAAATATTGCTTGAAATTATTGTAGCGACAATATTTCTTATTAATTCAAGAAAGTTCTGGTTATTTGCATTAAAATTCTATTCATCAGCCTCTAGTTAAGTATTATTTAATAACCTCGCTGCAAAATTCCCAAATTCGTTTTTTACTTTTAAGCTTAGAAAGCCTAGATAATTTTTTAAAATAAGGTTTAGATTTTTCAACAGATAAAAGCCTACAATTGTTTTCAATTTCATGATTTCTAGATATGATTCCTAATTTAAGTGCAAGATCACAAAGGATAATTATTAAAGTAAGAAAAAAAATGATACCGAAAAATTGTAAAAATGATTTTGAATAATTTTCTTTTTCAGTTTTTAATTCAAACTTCATTACTCAACAATATGCTTAGGGCACTTAATTGCAGCAATAGCAACAGCCGTAACTTTAAAATTTTCAGACTTCTCAATAACCTTTTTAACCTCTAATGACCCAAATTTATTACTTGCATCACTATAGGAAAGAAGTAAAGATTTATAGTTATCATGACCTAGATTTCTATACTCACAGAAATTATCTCCAACATAATTCAAAAGAGTTAGTAAAGTTAATTCAATCATTAAAAAACTTTTTACTTGCGAAGTTCTTACGAATAATACTGTGCAGGACATTTTTAACAAGCAAAAATGCCAAAAACATTTGAAATTATGAAATTAAATTTTCATTGATAAACTTTAAAGTTTCAAAATTATTTCACAATTTATTAATTCACATATAAGAAAATCATTAAAACACTATCAGTAGTGTACAGAGATCAAGTTGATTGCGCTACAGATAGGGGGTTGCATTTTTTAAGAATTTGGTTTAAAAATAAAGTTCCCCATCACCCGGCCACACTTTTGTGAGGCCTTTTTTTTGTTTTTAAAAATAAGGTCCCTGAAGGTATCACTTGATAAAAAGAGTTAATCATTACCCTTTGATAATGAATAATAATATTGAATTTATCTTGTTAACTAATTAACCTGCTTTAGCCATTTTCACTACAAATTTATTGAAATTCTCAATTATTTTTATAAAAAACTTTTTATGGATTTAATCAATAAGCTAATACCAACCAAAATACAAACTGTTATAAAAGTTTTCTTAATTAGAACATTCCCATTTAATTTTGACAGGTGAGCTCCGAAATATCCTCCTGTAAAGGAACCAATTATTAACACTATCAATACATTTGAAGGAACCGATCCTATTCTTGCCAAAAAAACTGCTCCAATAAAATTCCAAAAAATCCCAACAGTAAAGAATGTCATACTTATAGCTCGAAGGAAATCCATTTCAAAAGTTTTTATTAAAAGTATTGTTACAAGCAATCCGGTTCCTGAAGAAATAGAACCATTTAATATACCTATAAGAAAAATAAAAATAAAAAATCTAATTTTATGTACAAAATTAAGCTCTTTATTACCAGATATTAACCCTAAATCTGGTTTAAGGAACGAATAAAAAGCTAATAATATGGATATTATTCCTAATATTAAGTACAAATATTTTTCTGAAATATATTCAACTACAGAAGCCCCTAAAATTACTCCTGGCAATCCAAAAATTAAAATTTGCCAAGCAACACTTATATCATTACCTAAAGATTTGTAATTTCTTAAGGAACCTCCTATTCCCAGTGCTACTGTTGCTAATTTATGACTAGCAAGAGCCTGATAATAGGGAACTCCAAATAAAATCAATGCAGGTAATTGTAATAATCCTGCTCCTCCTCCAGAAATCGCTGAGAAAGTATTAGAAAAAAAAGATATCAAAAACACATAAATACTTTTAAATAAAAAATGATCAAAATTTCCGAATAATATTGTTAATAAATAAAGCATTAACTTAACTCTAAATTGCCTTTGTAATAATTAGTAAAAATTATTCTTTTCATAAGAAGCATATGATTTAAAAAGGCTCATCTTCTTTTTTTCAATCATACTTTAAAAAAAACTGTTATCATCAAAAAAAATCATCAAGAATTTTATGCATAGACAAGATGCAATTTACCTTGATCAGTTTTGTCCCAAGATAAGTAATAAAAATTGGAGAGAGTCAATTAATAAACTTACTGATTATAAATGTATTTATTGCGGTAAACCCTCAGAATCACTTGACCACCTTCACCCAATGTCAAAAGGTGGGATAAGCAGTACAAGTAATTGTGTGCCATGTTGTTTGTCATGTAATGGTAAGAAATCAGATTCAGAAGTTCTAAGTTGGTACAGAAAACAAAATTTTTATGATCCTCGAAGAGCTATGGCGATACGAGCATGGTTTAATGACGATTTGAAACTTGCGTCAGTTCTTTTGAACTACTTAAATTAAAAATAAAATGATAAATTGATAGAGATTCGCAATAATATTTTTATATATGGTTCAATAGGATGTTCCCATTCTGGTGAATAATGAATTTTTATTTAAATTAATCTTTTTATCTCTGAGTTTATTTTATTGCTCCTGAAAAGCGAAATATTAGAGTAGTCATCTTTCCACATTATTGGTGAATCGATGACCTTTCTCTCTGGAGACTTTACTGAAAAAATCAATCCAAATACAAAAAGAATAGTAATCAATATGATTGTCATTACTAATTTGTCTGAAATATTATTCATTAAGCTAATCTATCTTGAAAATTTTTTGTCAGGAGTAGTTTTTTCGTAAATTTCTAGAAAATATGATTTAAAATAGTTAATCCCCTCATTTCCAATCAATCCAATTGACCGTCCGCAATTATTTACTACTTGTGATGAAATTTGATTTGCCAAGTCACTTTTCTCAATCCATTTTTTCTGAGGATTGTAAGAGAAAGATATAATGTTTTCAGTTTTTACAATAGCTGATTTCATCGCTTCATCTTTAGAAAGACCATTTTGGATAGCATTGCAATATTTTTTAGAGAAATTATTAGAGATCCTATTTTGTAGCAAACTAACACTTGGATCAGAAGTATCAAAAGCTAAACCTATTGCAGGTTTTAATTGAAAAATTATAAATAAAAGTAAGACAAAAAATAATTTTAACAACAGCTATTAATCAATATTTATAAGTAATATAATAGTATTTTAAAATCGTCTTTTCAATTAAATCTTTTAATTATTAAAAGCAAAATAAATTTCAATTTATTAAAAATTAAAAGTATTGCAATAAGTTCAGTAATAATAGTCAGAGGTTTATTTGACTACAAATATGTACGAATCATTGATGACATTGCTATTTTTTCCTGATTGGACAAATGGATTACCTTCAGATTTCTTAATTCTTCATTTTTTTGTAGGAGCTGTGATTTTCCCATTCAATATGATTCATGCTAAAGCAAGAAAAATTGACAGTCAAAACCCACAGGAAGCTGCTAATGGGTATAAAAATTCAGATAATGCAACATTTTTTGGATACGAGGAAATCAATTAGATTTCCATAAAATTTATTCAAGGAATTAGTTTTTTGATGATAATTTCCCTAAATACAGCTTTAGATCTTAAAATTTTTAGTCCCAGTGAACCTATAGGAATATTCATAATTTTTGTAGGATTAATATTTACTGGCATGATTTTCTATATTATTTATGCTGTAAGTACTAATAAAGAATCCTTGGAAGACAAAAAAATAAGGAACAAAAAGGAGTACTTGCAAAAGGAGAAAATAGGAAAATTATTTCCTAAGAAAAAATAAATTTAATTGCTTTATTACTGTAAAGATATTTATTTATATTATTAATTATTAAATCAGTAGGATCTAAAAACATTAGTGTTAGTTCTCTTGAATCAAACATTTTCTAAAACTTTATTCTAACAATTAAATTTTTTTACGAGGACTTCATATTGTTAATTGCACAGCTAAATTATTTTCATATCAAGCAATTAATGTTAAAAATGGAAAAAATAATTTGAAATCTTGGAGAATTCACCTCAATATCTATTTCTTGCTAGTGGAGTGAATAATGGAGAAGGATTTTGGATTGTGGGTATAAAAAATTGCGATGATAATATCCTTGAGGATGAAAATCTTTTAGATTGCCATAGAAAAGAATTAATAGGTACTGAATCAGCAAAAGATATTCTTTTAGCTATTAATTTAAACGTAAATAATTTATTAAATGAACTAAGAAACAAAAAATATTTATTTGCAAGACCTTCAATGGGGATTCCATTTGATATCCCTTTAGAAATCTTGGAAAATATTTTTGATTTTTGGGTAGATATTTATAAAAATCATGAAGCCTGGGAAGCTTGTTTAGGACTTCTTAAAGTTAGAAAAAGGATTCCCTTAACAAATCTAATTGAAAGCGAAAGTTTAAAGGGAAACTCTAAAAAATGGGCTATAAAAATTGAAGCTTTACATACTTATGTTCCTTCTTCACATAAAAATGAAAAATTAAATAACCCCATGTGGGAATAATTTTATCTTTAAATACTAAAAATATTTACTTCGTTGGATATTTAAGTAAAAATAAAATAACCAATAATTTAAAAATGAAAAAACCATATTCTTTTAGTATCGATCAAATGAACGGGATAGTTGAGGATACATATGCCAAGATAATAAATGAATGTGAAAATTTAAAAAAAATTACTAATTGTCCAAATGAGCAAGTAGTAGCACTTTTAAGTGTAATTGCCTCAAATTACGCTACTAAAGAAGATAAAAACGAAAATTAAGATGATAAGTTATTTTACTTGGAGCGAATTTGATGAGAGCGTAGAACAAATAGCTAATAAATGTAGGTTTAAGGTATTTTCTGGCATATATGGAGTTCCTCGTGGCGGATTATGTCTTGCTGTAGCACTGAGCCATAAATTAAATATTGAATTAATTTCAGAACCAATAAAGAATTCACTAATAGTAGATGATGTTTATGAAACAGGCATTACATTGACGACCTTCAAGAATATTGAAGGAGCAATGTTTTTTGTATTATTTAGTAAAATCAAACCTACATGGTGGAATACAGTACATTTAACAAAAAAAAGTCAATGGATTGTTTTCCCTTGGGAAAATACTTTAAATTCAAATAGTGACCGCGAAGATTACATCAAAAAAAGAGGTTTAAGTTGAGAAAGAAATTATATTTAGCTAATCCATATGGATTTTCAAAACAAACTAAAACCCTCTTACATGAATTTATTGAAATCTTCAATGATTTAAATATAGAAGTATATGAACCTTTTGAGAGAGCAAAACCACTAACACAACAAAAAAGTGAATGGGCATATGAAGTTGCAAATAGTAATTTCCATGATTTAAAAGAATGTGATTGTATTTTTGCGATTGTTAATGGAAATCCTCCAGATGAAGGGGTAATGATTGAATTGGGTATCGCAATTGCTTTAAAAAAAGAAATCTTTTTATTCAGGGATGATTTTAGAAATTGTTCTGATAGTGATCAATATCCATTAAATTTAATGTTATTTCTTGGCCTGCCCAAAGAAAATTGGGAAAAATATTATTTTGAATCATTGCAAGACATAATAAGTAATAAAAAAAGATTTATGGAGTGGGCAAAAAATTAGCCAAATAAACTATTAACCCTTAATTAGAAGTTTTGAATTTAAATATATCTATTGAGGTGCTAGAATAATATTTATTTAGAAAATTTTGACACAAGTTACAGTTGGAGAGAACGAGGGAATTGAGTCGGCCCTTAGAAGATTTAAAAGACAAGTATCTAAGTCGGGCATCTTCGCAGATTTAAAAAGACTTAGACATCACGAAACTCCTATTGAAAAATATAAAAGAAAGTTGCAACAGAGAAGAAAAGCAAGAAGAAGATAGTTTGCTATAGCTTACAAATTTTTTTAATATTAGTTGATATTACAATTTTTTAGAAAGGTTTAAAAATAAAATTTTAACTACTTAAGCTTTTTAAGCTTCTTAACAAGATTTATTCCAACTCCTGACACAGCAAGAAGATCTTTTTCATCTGCAGCGATAACTGCCTTTGTTGTTTTAAATCCAGCCTCATACAAAGCTTTTGCACTTTTTGCTCCAACACCTGGAAGTGTAGTCAAAGTTTCAATATTTTTCTTAGAATTTACCGCTTTGGTTTTTGTTTTTGTTTTTGTTTTTGTTTTTGCAGACTTTGCTGCTTTTTTTTCTATCTTTAAAGGAGTTTCAGAAGTTACTGCACTTTTAAATAAAATTGATTTTAGTTTGCTGAGAAATTTAGAAATCATTGCAATATATAAGTAATAAAATTAGCTATTCAGTTTAATATTATCAAATTCCAGAGGAATTAATTACAAGATAAAAACTAACTGCATAGAAATAATTTATTTACAATTATATAAAGACACACATTTAATATTTATGCAAGCTTACCAGCCATTGCAAGGTATTCTAAATTATTTTAAAAACTAAAAAAAGTTAAAATGAATATTCAAAATTAAAGATATTTATTAATAGTAAAGTTAAAATCTCATTAAAGAACTGATCATAAAAATGAAGCTCATTTTTATAAGTGGACCTTCTGGAAGTGGGAAAACAACTTTATCAAATCAAATAATAAAAAAAAATAAAAATGGTATTGTGTTAAGTACCGACAATTACTATAAGACAGGGTTAATAAGTAAATTACTATCAAAATTTGTAGAAGGTTTTTTTGATAGAAGTATTAGTTTTAATAGCAAACTATTCAAAAAAGATTTTGATTTTATTTATAAGAGTGGAATTTCAATCTGTGATCGTTATTATAATTTCGAAAAGAAGACAATTCAAAATACCTTAAACGAAAAAAATAATATTAGTTTTTTAATAGTTGAGGGTATATTTGCTAAAGAATTATCTAACAATTTAAATAATAAGGATTATATTTTTTTAGAAATAAAAACCAAAAAAAATGAATGCATGAAAAGAGTTGTCCAAAGAGATATAAAAGAAAGAGGGAAGGATAAAAAACAAGCTGAGAATGATTTCTTAAAATCATGGAGCATTTATTACGAAAAATTCAAACCTAATAGCATAAAAAATAATACAAATAAATTCATTATTGAAAAAAACACTGATATAGATCAAATTCTGAAAAAATTATTTAATTAAGTCTTTAATTTTTTTCACTAATATTAAAGCACTTAAAATTGAGCCTTCAATTCTGCCAAATCCATCTCCTTCAAACCAGTCTCCGCAAAATCCAATTCTATATTTTCTACTAAATTGTAAAGATAATGGTACGGCAATTCCAGAAGGCTGTGAAGCTCTCCATTTCATAATAGATATTTCTTCCTCAAAAGTTAATTTATGTACTAAAGAATTTTTTTCAAACA
>CACGBL010000038.1:0-8295 GCA_902571355.1 uncultured Synechococcaceae cyanobacterium
GAAAAGTCAAGTTCAATTGTTTTTTAGATATTAACTCTGAAAGAAATTTACTTTAAAGAATCGTTAATTTGAATTATTATTAGATTAACTAAAAAAAATTATGGCTAATATCTTTGAAGTTCCTCAACCATGTAATGATCTTCTAGAAAAAGCTGAGAAAGTTCGTTTGGCATTAATAAAAATAAGTCAGGCTGAAAATCAAAATCGAATTAAAGCCTTAAATTTTATGGCTGATTATCTAGAAAAAAATTCTAAAGAAATATTAGAGGCTAATAATGAGGATTATTTAAATGCAGAAAAAAAGGGTATTTCTAGAGCTTTACTTTCTAGATTAAAGTTATCAAAATCAAAATTAAATTCAGGAATTGAAGGGGTAAGAAAAGTTGGAGACTTAGCTGATCCGGTCAATCAAGTACAAATAAAAAGAGAGCTTTCAAAGGGGTTGATCTTAGAGAGAAAAACTGTGCCAATTGGAGTTTTAGGGGTTATTTTTGAATCAAGGCCAGATGCCGTGATGCAGATTAGTTCTTTAGCAATAAGATCAGGTAATGGAGTAATGCTGAAAGGAGGTAGTGAAGCCAATTTAACAAATGCTTCAATAGTGAAAGCATTGCAAGAAGGTTTAAATGAATCAGGTCTTGATAAAAATGCAATCTGTTTATTAACAAGCAGAAAAGATAGCATGGCGATGTTAAATCTTGAGAAATATATTAATTTAATAATTCCAAGAGGAAGTAATGCATTAGTTAAATTTATTCAGGAGAATACAAGAATTCCTGTGCTAGGCCATGCTGATGGAATTTGTCACTTGTTTATAGATATTGAGGCAAATCTTGAGATGGCTTTATCAGTCGCTTTAGACAGCAAAATTCAATATCCTGCAGCATGTAATGCTATCGAAACTTTATTAGTCCATAAAGATATCGCACCAGCTTTTTTAGAAAAGGCCATCCCGCTTTTTAATTCTAATGATGTTAAATTAATCGGAGATAAGAGATCAGTTGAATTAGGGTTAAAGTATGAGGCTAACCTAGAAGATTGGGGAACTGAATATTTGGATTTGATTCTATCGATAAAAATTGTTGATGATCTTGAGGAAGCAATCACACATATTCAAAAATTTAGTTCAAAACATACAGATGGAATAATTACTGAAAATTCAAATACTGCCAATAAATTTATGAATGTAGTGGATAGTGCAGGTGTTTTTCATAATTGCTCTACTAGGTTCGCAGATGGGTTTAGATATGGATTTGGCGCTGAAGTTGGCATATCTACTCAAACTCTTCCACCAAGGGGACCTGTAGGTCTAGAAGGTTTGGTGACTTATAAATATTTCCTAAAAGGTGATGGGAATATAGTTGATGATTTTTCTTCAGGAAAGGCTATCTTTACGCATAAAGATCTTTAAAACTTTTAAAGATGGAAACTTTTTTAAAAATTGAGAATATTAAACTTTGGGCTAGGGTGGGTGTTCTTGATGAAGAAAGGGAATTAGGACAACTATTTATTTTAGATATATTTTTGTGGACTGATTTTGAAAAATGTACAGTGAATGATGATATAGAAAAAACAATTGACTATTCAAAATTAGTTCAAATTTTAAAAGACCAATCAAAGAAAATATATTGTTTCACAATCGAAAAATATTCAAACGAAATTTTAGAAATCATTGATCAGGAATTTAAGCTTTCTAAAGTTAAAATTATTTTGACAAAATGTAATCCTCCAATCACAGGATTCGATGGGAAGGTGTCAATAGTAAGAATTATTGAAAATAATTAAAGTATTGGAAAAAAAAAATCCCATTATATTGATTCATGGACTTTGGAATACTTCAAGTATTTTTTCTTCTATTACCTCAAAACTTGATGATATTGGCATTGAATATTTTGCCCCAACTCTTAAGCATTCATATGGAATGACTTCAATTCTGGATTTGACTAATAAATTAAATGAATTAATTTTAGAGAAATATGGTTTAGAAAAAGAAGTAGATATTTTAGGATTTTCTATGGGAGGAATAATTGGTAGATACTGGCTTCAAAAATTTAATGGGTATAAAAGAACAAGAAGATTAATATCTATAGGTTCTCCTCACAAAGGAACTTTGATGGCTCAATTAATACCTAAATACCCCTTTAGAGGAATATCAGAAATGAAAATAAATAGTAAGTTTTTAAAAGAACTCGCAAATAATGATTTTTTTCTTGATGAAATTGAGTGTATAAATTTCTTTACTTATTGGGATATTATGGTTTTCCCTGGCTGGTGGACAAATTTAAATTTTGGAAAAAAAATATCTGTAGAAGTATATAAACATAGAAACCTTGTAAGAAATAAATTTGTGGTGGACAAAATAATGGATGAAATTATTAAGTAGCTCCAGATAGACCTAAGTGCCTTATTAAGGAATCAGTTTGTGGCTCTCTTCCCCTGAATAGTTTAAATATGTCTAGTGGAGGTAGGCTTCCTCCTAAGCTAAGTATTGTATCTTTGAATTTCTTTCCTATTAACTTTAAATCTTCAGAGTTTTCTAAATCAGCTTCTTCAAACATTGAAAATGCATCAGCACTTAGAACTTCAGCCCATTTATATGAGTAATATCCTGCTGAATATCCGCCTGCAAATATATGACTAAAACAACAAAGAAAGTGATCTTCTTGAATTGGTTCAATAACAGTAGTTTGTTTTGCAATTTCTCTTCTTATTTCATCTGCTGTTTTACCTTCGTTTTTATCAATACTACTGTGCAATCTGAGGTCTGTTATTGCAAAATGTAGTTGTCTAAGAGTAGCCATACCACAATTAAAAGTTCTATTCTTTAGGAGCTTCTCAAAATTCTCATCGGATAATTTTTCTCCTGTTTTGTAGTGCTTAGCAATATTCATAAGTGTATTTTTATGAAAACACCAGTTTTCCATGAATTGACTTGGAAGTTCGACTGCATCCCACTCAACGTTGTTGATGCCAGCTGCTTGAGGAAGATTTACAGTAGTAAGCATGTGTTGAAGACCATGACCAAATTCATGGAAAAGTGTCTGAACTTCTTCAAAACTCATCAAACTAGGTTTATCTTTTGATGGAGGAGTCTGATTACAAACGAGATAAGCTACCGGGAGGGTCTTTTTGCCAACATTATTCTTATTCAAACATTCATCCATCCAAGCCCCTCCCCTCTTTGATTCAGGCCTCGAATATGGATCTAGGTAAAATGATGCTATTTTGTCATTTTCTTTATTGAGGATATTAAAAAATAAAACGTCATCGTTCCACAGAGGTGCCTCATCAGTTGCCTCGACTACTTTAATTTCAAAAAGCTTTTCACTTAATTTAAATAAACCTTTTAAAACATCATTTAGTGGGAACCAAGGTCTCAAAGACTCTTGATCCAAATTGAGCTTTTCTTTTCTAAGAAGTTCGGACCAATAACTAATATCCCATGGCTCGATAATCTGTGATTTTGGAAATCCATTAGCTTTAGAAAAATTTTCGAGGATTTCTAATTCAATTTTTGCAGTTTTAAATGCTGGTTCTCTCAATTCTTCTAAAAGGTTTTCAACATTTTTAATTTCTTTCGCCATTTTCGTTGACAAACTTAATTCTGCCCAACTTTTATAACCGAGAAGATTAGCCTGTTTAGTTCTAAGAGATAATATCTCTTCAATGATTTGAGAATTATTTTTTTCTCCTTGAGATGCTCTACCAACGAATGCCTTATATAGTTTCTCTCTAAGGTTGCGGTCGGTGGCATATGTCATAAATGAAGTATAAGTTGGAATATCTAGACTTAATTTCCAAGGCCCATTTTTGATATCGACTTCTTCATCTTTTTTTAAGTGGTTGTGTGCAGAAATTGCCATCAATTCAAGTACTCGTTCAGGAAGACCATCGACTTCAGATTTTTTATTTAATATTAAAAACCATTTATTAGTAGCATCAAGAACATTATTGCTGAAATCTGTTGATAGCTTTCCAAGCTTTTCTGAAATGTTGTTGAATTCTTCTTGATTATTCTTATGTAGTGAAATTCCTCTATGTTGCATCTCAAGAATTTCTTTATCTAAAATTCTGTTTTTGATTTGATCAAAGTTATTTGTCTCTTTAAGCTTGACTAAAGAATTGTAAATTATTTTACTTTGTCCGAATTTATTACTCAAGCTAATAATCTCTGGAAGAAATTTTGAATAAATGTCTCTTAGACTTTCAGTATTATTTACTGCATTTAGGTGACTAATTACTCCCCAACTCCATCTAAGAATTTCATTGAGTTCATTTAAGGGATTTATTACATTATCCCAATTTAGATCATTTTGAATCAAATATTTAGATAAATTTTTCTCGATGTTTTTAAAATCTTCAGCTATCTTTTCAAGTACTACTGGAAATTGTTTACTTATGCTTTCGGGAGTAAATTTTTTAAATTCAGGTAATTCTCCATATTTAAAAATTGAGGTATCCATTTATTAAAATAATCTAATTAACTAAAGTTGGTATTAATCCTATCAATTTAGCTAGAGTGAGCTGCTGACTGAGAGCATTCGTTGAAGATTCATATAAATTTATTGCGATTTTTGGCCAAAAACCTATCACCAAAGTAGGCAACAATAAGCTAAACCCAATAGTCAATTCTCGACCATTCATCTCTTTAACTGTAGCTAGCGCAGGAATTCTAGGGCCAAAGAATACTCTTCTACACATTGATAGTAGATAAATTGGTGTTAAAACTAAACCTATAGCTGCAATAAGAATAGTGATCGATCTAAAGATAGAGCTGAAACCTTCTTGACTTGTGATTCCTAAAAATACAGTTATCTCACTTATAAATCCGCTCATCCCAGGCAGTGCTAGAGAGGCCAAAGAACTTGCCAAGAAAAAAGCAAAAGTTATTGGCAGGACCTTTGCTAAACCACCCATATTGGGTATCGAAAGAGTATTTGTTCTTTCATAGAATGAGCCCGTAACAAAAAACATAGCTGCAGCAATAAGTCCGTGGCTTATCATTTGGAGCATCGCCCCACTTATCCCTAAAGCGTCTACTGCTCCAATCCCTAATAGAACAAAACCCATATGACTCACAGAGCTACATGCAATTCTCCTTTTAACATTATCTTGAGCAAATGCATTAAGAGCTCCATAAATTATATTAATGATTCCAAGAATAATTAGCGCAGGTGCAATTTGAAGGTGTACCTCAGGTAGTATTTGAACATTGAATCTTAAGAGAGCATAACCTCCCATTTTTAAGAGTATTCCTGCGAGTAACATTGAAACTGGAGCATTAGCCTCTCCATGAGCATCGGGAAGCCAAGTATGTAATGGAAAGATAGGAAGTTTTACTCCAAAACCAATTAAAAATCCTAAATAAGATAATAAAGCTAGGCTTCCTGTTACATGTTTATTGGTTAAATCAGTGATATTTAAAGTAAAGCTATCACCACTCAAGGCAAGTGCTAAACCACTTATGAGTATTAATAAAGAAGCTAAGGCTGTATAAAGGATGAATTTAGTGGCTGCATATAATTTCTTTTTCCCTCCCCAAATAGCAATAAGAAGATATACCGGAACTAATTCAAGTTCCCATGCCAAGAAAAATAATAGAAAATCTTGAGAAAGGAAAACTAAGGCCTGTGCTGATGCTTGGACTAATAAAAGAGCAAAATATAAATTAGATTTTTTCTTAATTTTCCAACTAGCCGCAGCTGATAAAAATGTAATTAACCCACTTAATGCTATTAAAGGAGCAGATAACCCATCTACGCCAAGAGACCACTCTAAGCCTATTGATGGCAACCAAGAAGCTCTTTCTACCAGTTGTAAAGAGCTATCTGAAGTATTGAATTTTTTAAAAAGAACGCCGATTATCAGTAAAAAATCTATAAATAAAAAACTTAATGAGATATTTCTAGGGAGTGTGTTATCTTCTCCTTCTTTTGAATTCAAGAAAGGCATTATTAATGCCCCTATTAAAGGCAGTAAAACAATTGATGATAGCCAAGGAAAAGATTCTAAATTCATTTATGTAATGAATAATTTTTTTATTCTAGTTGAAGTTGTACTAGCTTGAGACTATAACATTAAAAATGCCTAAGTAAAACTACTTACTAGAGATAGTGCTAAATTGGCTTCCGGTTGTTTGAACGTTTAAGAATGGCGCTCTGCTTGCTACACCTGACTTCTCCCATGCTTTCACCATGGCTTGACTGACGTTTTTGCCATTTTCTTTTTTACACAAAGCTAAGATACTTGGCCCAGCCCCACTAATCGCGCATCCTAGAGCACCTGCATTTAGTGCTGCATCTTTAACTTCTAATCCACCCTTAATAAGTTTCCATCTGTAGGGTTCATGTAGCTTATCAAACATTCCTTCTTTTATAAGTTCCGCATTCCCTGCTTTTAAGCCGTTAAGTAACAAAGTAAGCGCCCCCATATTTGTCACTGCATCTGATATGGGTACATTCTTGGGCATAACCTTTCTTGCTTCACTTGTACTTAGACGAATTGCAGGTATTGCTACAACAGCTTTAATTGAATCGTGCCAATCACATCTAATGATTCTCCATCTCTGAGAAGAAGACCTTGCTGTTAAACACAGCCCGCCCAGAAGAGAGGGCACTACATTATCAGGATGACCTTCTATGTCAATGGCAAGTTCAAGGAGTTTTTCTTTGGATAATGGAGAGTTCATTATTGAATTTGCTCCGATTAGTCCAGCAACTATTGCTGTAGCACTACTTCCTAGCCCGCGTGCAGGCGGCACTGCCAATTTTACTCTTGCTTCAAGTGCAAAAGGATCCATTTTTGCGCTCTCCCATACTTTCTGAGCTGCTCTAAAAACTAAGTTTTCAGGTCCTCCTCTTAGGTGATTACCATCTGTACTTTCCATTATTAAATCAAATCTATCTCCACCACCTTCAATTCTTGTAAAAATAAACTCATTATACAAATCTAATGCTGCTCCAAGACAATCGAATCCAGGCCCTAAATTGGCAGTTGTTGAAGGCACCGTTACCCTTATTTTTTTACCTACTTCAGGAATAGACATTTTTTGTTTTTAAGTTTTTAAAAGCATTTTTGCTCTGCAGGCTGCACTAAAAAGTCCAAACTCTTCATCTAAAATTACTTTCATAGGTATTGTTTTAAGAATATCTTTTAATCTTCCCTTGTCGAAAAATTGTTTTAAAAATAAATCTGATTTAAAATTTTTTAAATGTTTGGATGCGGTCCCTCCAGAAATCCATAACCCGCCAAAGCATAATTCTTGAAGAGCAACATCTCCCAATAAAGAGGCATAAGCGCCCAACCAAATCCTCTCAACTTCAATCATTATCTGATCCCCTTCTTTGGAAAGTTTACAAATTTTTTCAGGTAGTTCTTTTCTCGCAGTATCAAAAATTTTAATTTTTTTTAAATATTCTTGTAGAGGATGTTTTTGGGCATCAGGTTTGCTTAGTCTCCATTCGGCAATTCTTGATAAACCAGTGCCGCTAATAATTCTTTCACAAGATATCCTTTCAACTTTTAGGTAATTTTTAAGCCAAATTTTTAATTCCCATTCTAATTTTGACTTTGGAGAGTATTCAACGTGTCCTCCTTCGCTGGCTAGAACTTTTACTTTATTGCCTGATATTAGACCTCTTGCAATGCCTAAACCAGTACCGGCTCCAACAATGGTATGCAAATCATCGTTAGTACCTTCAAGATGGGATCCATTTTGGATGGTTGAATATTGATTTTTTCTTAAAAAAGGTATTCCATATATTTGAACTGCAAAATCATTAATTAGCTCGCATTGTTCAAATTTAAATTTATTTTTTAATTTATTTCCTGAAATATTCCATGACAAGTTCATGATTTTTGCGTTGTTGTTAGATAAAGGACCAGCCACAGCGAAACATGCAGAAGAAGGATGGGTAATGTTTTTGCATTCATTTTTAAGAAAATCTTCTAGAATTAGTTCAAAAGAATCCCAATCAGAAGATACATATTTTTTTTTGAATAACAATTTAGGCGAATCATCATTTATTACTCTTTCGAATAATCCCAATAGAACCTTGGTACCTCCTAAATCACAAGCCAGAAAATTCATCTTTTCGAAATTATTCTGTTCTCCCTTTTTTTTCTATTAATTCATCCATTAATTTGTATAGATTAGGTAGGTCGAAAATTCCTAAATTTGTTCCATCTAAAGCTCTTAAAGCGACTGAGTCAATTTCCTCTTCTTTATCTCCAATAACTGCAATTAAAGGAACTCTCCCAAGAGTTGCCTCTCTTATTTTATATCCTATTTTTTCA
>CACGBL010000039.1:0-7988 GCA_902571355.1 uncultured Synechococcaceae cyanobacterium
TTGCCCCACCTCCAACGTATAAAAGAGGTCTTTCAGAATCTTTTATTAATTTAATTACTTTATTAATATCGCAATCATTAATTTCTCCATTCCTTTTAAATCCTTTAGGAATAATCTCACCAGGCAAAACTCTTTGGTAATTAAAGAATTCCTGACCTACATCTTTGGGTATATCAATTAAGACAGGACCAGGTCTTCCAGATGAGGCTATAAAAAAAGCTTCAGAAACTACTTTCGCGATATCTGAAGGATCTCTTATTACCCATGAATGTTTCACTATTGGGAGAGTTATACCAAAGATATCAGTTTCTTGAAAAGCGTCTGTCCCTATAGCAGGTCTTGGGACTTGACCTGTAACTACAACTAGGGGGACTGAATCCATTTGCGCAGTGGCAATTCCAGTTACCAGATTTGTTGCACCTGGGCCTGAGGTCCCAAAACATACTCCTACTTCACCAGTAGACCTTGCATATCCATCAGCAGCATGTGAACCACCTTGTTCATGCCTAACCATATAATGATTTAACCAACCTTCTTGTTCTGCCTTATGAACGGCATCATATATTGGTAGTATGGCTCCTCCGGGGTATCCAAATATAACTTTTACCCCATGAATTTTTAAAGAATCCATTAGTGCATCTGCACCAGTTATCCAAACTGGTTTTTCATGTTTTGAATTACCCTTTGAAAAGGATCTCGAAGTAAGGGTCACTAAAGAAATTCAATATTTACTATAAATATTAAACTTAATTAAATACTTTTGCCTCATTTAGAAATGTAATGTCAGAAATGTATTCAAAAAAATCTTTCAGTAAATTTAAAATTTTCAAATAAATTTCAATTTTTCTTTATAAAATGCCTAATTTATGTAGAGGTCCAGAGCCTGAAATAAGTTCAATAAAAAGCACAAGAAAAATAATCATTGCAACCCTTCCGTTCCAAACTTCTGAACTATTATTCCAACCCCATTGCCACTTCTCTTGGGGATAAAGTTTAACTTTTTCAGGTAACTGAGAAGCCTCCTCTATATTAACGAGAGGTCCTTCCAAACAGGAAATAACTAGATCACTTAGGCCTTCAATAAAAGTAGGATGAGTATTTAAAGCCTTTACTCTCCGAAAGTTTTTAATACCAGCCTTTTCAGCAATTTCTTTATATTCAATATCAATTTCTTGCAATGTTTCGATATGCTCTCCAACGAAACTTATTGGGACCACAATCAGATCATTAACATTTGACCTTCCAAGATCAGTTAACACTTCTTCAGTGTAAGGCTTCAACCATTCAACAGGGCCAACTCTACTTTGATAAGAAAGTGTGTGAGGGTTACAATGCCCTAAACATTTTTCCAGCTCATTTACTATTAATAAAGAACAATCTTCAATTTGTTGTTTGTAAGGGTCTCCAGCTTCCTCTACGTAACTCTTAGGAACTCCATGAGCAGTAAAAAATATATGGGCTTTTGAAGGTGATTCACAAAGTGAAATTTGTTCAGAAATTAATTCGACCATAGACTTTAAATAACCTGATTGACTGAACCAACTCCTTACACATCTCATTGGAACCTTCTTAAATTCATCATCAGAATCTCTCAATTTTTTTAATTCCCTAAAGCTCGAACCACTAGTACTTATCGAAAAATGTGGATACAAGGGTATTACAACAACTTGATCTATGCCATCTGCTTTCATATCAGCAATTGCAGATTCGGTAAAAGGATGCCAATACCTCATAGCGATATAGGTAGTAGCATTAAGCCCTTTGTCCCTTAATTTAGATTGTAATTCTCTTGCTTGCTGTTCAGTTATCCTTCTGATGGGTGAACCTCCACCTATAGAGAGGTAGGCCTGTTGTGAAGTAGTACTCCTAAGCGTGCTAATTAACCAAGCTAGGGGCTTCTGAAAAACAGGGAAGGGGGTCCTGATTATTTCTGGATCAGAAAAGAGATTGTATAAGAAAGGGCCTACATCAGTAATGCGTTCAGGTCCCCCTAAATTCATTAGTAAGACGCCTATTTTATCCATTTAAAATTTATGGAGATTGAAAATCAACATTTAAAACGTCATTATATGGACAATTATATAAGTAAATGAACGTAATTCAGGAAATTAATAATGTCAATGATAAATTTGCTACTCAAGGCAGCAAGCTTAAAATTGAGAAAAGAGGAGAGAAATTAAATATCCGTGGTTCACTACCCTCTAAAGAAGATAAAAATAACTTTAAAATTCAAAGAATATCTCTTGGTTTAAATGCTGATATTTCTGGATTAGAGGAGGCCAAAAAAAAATTACAATTAATCAATTTGCAATTGGAATTGAATCAATTTGATTGGATTAATTGGATAGGCAAATCTTATAAAAAGGAAATAAAAGATGGTTTTGAATTCCCAAATAGATTAAATCAATTTGAAGAATTTTTTTTTAAAGATAATAAAAGTGATTTTCGAACCAGCACAAGAAAAACTACTTGGAGGAGTTCTTACAAACCATATATGAAAAGAATCCTAAATATTTACAATGATTATGAGAATGAAGCTTTAGAAAAAATATTTCAAAAAACACTTGAAAGTTATAAGGAAGGTACTAGAAGTAGGAAACAATGCGCTACTTCATTATGTGTTCTGGCTAAATTTTTGGACATTAAACTACCAGAAGATTGGAAATCAAATTCTAGAGGATATGGTCTGAACAAAGCAGGGTTTAGGGATCTGCCTGAAGACGAGTTAATAGAAAAACTGTGGGAGAAGATACCAAACAAGTCTTGGAAATTTGTTTTTGGTTTGATGGCTACATATGGATTGAGGAATCATGAAGTATTTTTTTGTGATTTAAGTTCTCTTATTAATTCTGGTGACAAAATTATTAGAGTTTTACCTACCACTAAAACTGGGGAACATCAAGTTTGGCCATTTCATCCTGAATGGGTGGAAAAGTTCGAATTATCAAAACTTGGTGAAAATCCAGAACTTCTACCAAACATAAATAGAGACCTTAAAATTACAACCTTACAGAATATTGGAAAAAAAATTACAGACCAGTTTAAGCGTTACTCTTTACAAATAAAACCTTATGATCTAAGGCATGCTTGGGCAGTTAGAACAATTTTTTATGATTTACCTGATACTGTGGCTGCCAGAATGATGGGACATTCGGTTAGTTTACATACTCAAACTTATCACCACTGGATTACTAAAAGAGATCAACAACAGGCAGTAAATAATGCACTTTTAAAATTTAAGAGAGTTAAAAATATTTAAAGATTTATAATAATTAAATAAAAATAAGGGTCATATGCAAGAAAAAACTTCATCTTCCGAAAAAATATTTAACCTCGATAATCAAGCAAATAAACTTGGAATGGGAGGTAAATCATCACCTGATATCGATGAGAGCTCATACAAAAAAAGAATGCAGCAAAGAAAAGATATTCAAGCCGAAAGACTACAAATTAGAAAAACAAAAAAAGGATTATTGATTGTTTTCACAGGAAATGGCAAGGGCAAGACAACTGCATCTTTAGGTATGGCTTTAAGGACGATAGGGCATGGTTATAAAGTAGCAATAATTCAATTCATCAAAGGAGGCTGGACCACTGGAGAAGAAAAAGCACTTAAAAACTTGTCTTCAAACATATCTTGGCATGCATTAGGTGAGGGATTTACTTGGGAAACACAAGACAGAATAAGAGATGAAAAATTAGTTCAAGGGGCTTGGCAACTAGCCAAAAAATACATACAAAACGAATCTTATAAACTTATCATTCTTGATGAAATTAATATTGCGACAAAACTTGGTTATCTTGCACCCGAAGAAATAATCACTTTTTTAAAAAGCTTAAATAATAGAAAAAATCATATTGTTTTAACTGGAAGGGGAGCATCTGATTTAATTATCAATTACGCTGATCTAGTGACAGAAATGAAACTAATAAGACATCCATTTAAAGAACAAGGAATAAAAGCACAAAAGTGTGTTGAATTTTAGTTGAAATATATTATTATTTAAATTTTCCTTAGGCAGGTTTAGAAATGTTTAAAGACGCAAGCAATATCTGAACAAAAAATAAATTTGGTGCTTTTACTTGCTAAGGTCTTAAAAGTACTATTATTGAATGACTTACAAAAGAGTTCTCTTAAAACTTAGTGGTGAAGCACTAATGGGTGAAAAACCTTATGGTATTGATCCTGCTATCGTTCAGTCAATTGCAGAAGATGTTTCAAAAGTAGTTGAAAATAATATAGAACTTGCAATAGTTGTTGGGGGCGGGAATATTTTTAGAGGGCTTAAAGGGTCTGCAGATGGCATGGATAGAGCGACAGCTGATTATGTTGGGATGCTCGCAACAGTAATGAATGCTATTTCACTTCAAGATGGATTAGAAAGAGTAGGAGTTGCAACAAGAGTTCAAACTGCAATAGAAATGCAGGAAATTGCCGAACCCTACATCAGAAGAAGAGCCATGAGGCACCTTGAAAAAGGTAGAGTTGTAGTTTTCGGAGGTGGATGCGGAAATCCATTTTTTACAACTGATACTACGGCAGCCTTGAGGGCAGCAGAGATAAACGCCGAAGTTGTTATGAAGGCTACTAAAGTTGATGGAGTTTACGATCGTGATCCAAATCAATTTAAAGATGCAAAAAAATATTCCTCTCTCAGTTATCAACAAGTTCTTAGTGATGAAATTGCAGTAATGGACAGTACTGCGATTGCACTTTGCAAAGATAATAATATCCCAATTATGGTTTTTGATATATTCAAAAAAGGGAACATTTCTAAAGCTGTTGCTGGTGAGCCAATAGGCTCTTTAATTAGTTAAAGATCATTTAATTTTTTTAATTATGAAAGAAAAAGAAATTCAAGATAATATGAATAAAAGTATTGAAGCCACACAAAGAAACTTTAATACAATTAGGACAGGCAGAGCTAATGCTTCCTTGTTAGACAGAGTAAGTGTTGAGTACTACGGAGCAGAAACGCCAATCAAATCTCTTGCCACTATAAGCACTGTTGATTCGCAAACAATTTCAATACAACCATTTGATATTTCATGTTTACAAGCGATAGAGAAATCTATTTCTATGAGTGATTTAGGTATTACTCCAAATAATGATGGGAAAATAATAAGAATAAATATTCCTCCTTTAACAGAAGAAAGAAGAAAAGAATTTTGTAAATTAGCATCTAAATATGCAGAGGAAGGGAAAGTAGCTTTGAGAAATATCAGAAGAGATGCTGTTGATAAAGAAAAAAAAGACGAAAAAGATGGCCTTATTTCTATTGACGAATCGAGAGATAACCAATCTGAAATACAGAAAATTACTGATAAATATATTGCTTTAATAGAAACTAAACTGTCTGAGAAAGAGAAGGAAATTCTAAAAGTTTGATAGGATTTGATGTTGTAATAATTGGTGGAGGTTTATCAGGATCTTCCACTGCTCTTAACTTATCAAAGAAAGGATATTCAGTTTTAATTATTGAGAAAGAAAAATTCCAAGATTACAAACCATGTGCTGGTGGGATGGCATCTTCTATGCAAAGATTTCTTCCTTTAAATATAGAAGATTGCATAGAATCAAAAATTAAGAATGTTGAATTCAGATGGAAGGCTGCAGATAATGTAACTGCTGATCTGACTGGTGAATCCCCATTTTGGATTGTTAAAAGAGAAAAACTAGATCAATTATTACTTGATGAATCCTTGAGTAATGGAGCTCAGATAACGAGCCCATTATTGATAGAAAAAATTATAAAAAAAAATGATAAATGGGAAATTACTTGCAGTGACAAAATAAAATATATTACAGAATTTCTTGTAATTGCAGATGGGTCCCAATCGAAATGGGCAAATTTCTTCAATTTAGGGCCAAGAAAACCGAAATTTGCAAACACACTTTCATTAAGATTGAAGGGGTTAGGTGAAATACCTAGAGATGCAGTTAGATTTGAGTTTGGATTTATAAAATATGGTTTTGCATGGGCATTCCCCCTAAGAGAAAGCTTAAATATTGGTTTAGGTACTTTTATAAATAATGGTCTTCTAGAAAATCAGGCTATAAATAAACAAGTAATCAGAAGCTTCGGTTTTGATGATTTTCCTCATAAAACAATTAGTAAGAAACTGAGAATATGGAATGGCTTTCACTCAATTAATGGTGACAAAGTTTTAGCGGTTGGAGATGCGGCATCTCTATGTGATCCATTTTTAGCTGAAGGAATTAGACCATCTTTAATTAGCAGTTTTTATGCTGCAGAATACATAGATCAGTATCTATCAGGAAAAGTAGATGATTTAAATCTTTATACAAAAAAAATAAACAACATTTGGGGGAAATCAATGGCTTGGGGAAGGAGAATAGCCCAAGTCTTTTATAGATTTCCCAGAACTGGATATCAATTAGGTGTCAAAAGAAAAACAGCACCTAAACGTATTGCTCAAATATTATCAGGAGAAATGAGTTATGAAGATATTGCAAAAAGAGTTATCAGAAGGCTTTTAACAAAAAGTGGGACTTAATTCTTTTAAATTCAAACTTAAATTTAGTTAGCAGAAATCAATTTATGATTTTTAATCTCTGAATATCTCTTTATTAGCAGCTCTTCCAATTCTTCTATAGCCTTACTGAATCCAGTGATACCTTCACTAAGCTTCTCACTTGCCATTTGATCTTCTAACATACTTAATCTAAAATCTTTTTCTTCAAATTTATAGTCAATGGAATTATTTATTTGGGTACTTACATCTAATTTTCTAACTAACTCTCCTTTTTCTTTTTTTAGTTCCTCAAGAAATTTTGGTGCGATTGTTAAAAGATCGCAACCTGCTAATTCTTTTATTTCATCAAGATTTCTAAAACTCGCTCCCATTACTTCTGTCTTGAATCCTTTTTCTTTAAAGTACTTGTATATTTGCGTAACCGAAATAACACCAGGGTCTTCAGCACCAACAAAACTAGTTTTACCAGTTTTTGCTTTATGCCAATCTAATATACGGCCAACGAACGGAGAAATTAGTGTTATCTTTGCATTGGCACAAGTTACCGCTTGGCAGAAGTTAAAAAGTAAAGTTAAATTGCACTTAATACCCTCTTTTTCCAAAATTTCAGCTGCCTTAATTCCCTCCCAAGTTGCAGCAATCTTAATCAGAATTCTTTCCTTTTCAATTCCAAAATTTTTATAGAGATTGATCAATTTTCTCGCTTTTTCTACCGTAGCTTCGGTGTCAAAGCTCAGTCTTGCATCAACTTCTGTAGATACGCGCCCTGAAATAAGTTTCAATATTTCTTTTCCAAAAAATACTGAAACTTGGTCAACAGCTTCTTTGATTAATTCAATTTTGGAGAATTCTTGGGGCAATGCATTTTCTGAACTTTCTAAAGCTTTATCAATAAATTTCACATAATCAGGATTCTTAGCAGCAGCAAGTATCAGCGATGGATTCGTGGTGGCATCTCTTGGTTGAAATTTTTTTATCGAATCTAAATCTCCAGTATCAGCAACAACAATGGTCATTGAGGACAATTGTTCTAAAATTGATTTCATGTCTATATAATCATATATATACAAACTAGCTTTATTTCCTCATGAAATCATCAGATAGTGAATTAAATATTTATAAAATTGGAAAATTTTAGGGTTTTTTAACAATCATTCCATGATCTTTAATCTTAGGAGGTATTTTTTCAATTACTATCAAACTTTCGATAATTTCTTTCGCAACTGGTACTGCAACAGTTGAACCATATGCATATGATTTAGATGGCTCATCAACGACTACAAGGACAGCATACTTTGGATCATTAACTGGTAAGGTTGCGACAAAACTACAAACTTTTTTGCTTGTATAAGAACCATTTAAAGCTTTTTGAGAAGTGCCCGTTTTCCCAGCTATCCTATAACCTTCGATTTTTACTCCAGATCCACTACCTTTATCGACTACGCTCTCCATCCATTCAAGAACAGTTTTAGTAACCTCGCGTGAAAAAA
>CACGBL010000040.1:0-7012 GCA_902571355.1 uncultured Synechococcaceae cyanobacterium
TTCAGATCAAGCTATCGAGTATGTATCAAAGAAAAAAAAGTTAACTCCCGTTAACGCAGAGATCTTTTCTATTTACGTCATTGGGCTGCACTGCCCAGACATTATCTAAAGCCTAAATGTCTGGTTCAAGATGGTTTGACAAGTCTCTAGTACTTAGAGATGGAGTAAGACTTATATCCAGGATTTGGTTACCTAATAGTAATGGGCCTTGGCCTGCGTTATTAATGAGACAACCATATGGCAGGGAAATAGCTTCAACTATTACCTACTCTCACCCAGAATGGTGGGCAAGCAAGGGATATATGGTAATAATTCAAGATGTTAGAGGTATGGGTTCTTCTGAAGGAGTTTTTAATGGTTTTTCTCAAGAAGCTAGCGACACTTCAGAAACACATGAATGGGTAAGGTCTCTAAAAGAATGTAATGGAAAACTAGGCTTATATGGTTTTTCATATCAAGGATTTACTCAACTAACTGGTGAATTAAATTCAAAGCCGCCCGATTGTTTATCTCCAGCAATGACTGGGATGAATATTAAGGATCATTGGTGTTCAGATGGAGGGGCATATTGGTGGCATAACAATATTGCATGGGGGCTTCAAATCGCAGCACTAAAAATGAAAAGAGAAAATAAATTGATTGAGTGGGAAAATATAAGATTAGCCTTAGAAAATAAAAGTTATTTAAAAGAAGGGATCTACTTTTTAAATAAGTATGATCCTAATAGCTTTGTTTTGGAATGGCTTAAAAATTTAAATAATTCTCGCCCATTTGAAGAATTCAAACCAGTTACAACATGGATTAAGCAACCTATGTTAATTATTGGCGGACTTTGGGATCCACATTTAAAAGGTGCCTTTGATCTTTATAAAAAATCTAAAGAGGCTGGTGGAAGACCAGAGATTATTGTTGGGAATGCGACACATCTAAATTGGTGGGAGGGATCACAAGAATCTTTATTAAAATTTTTTGATAAACATTTAAAATCAGATAAAAAATTTAATTCTAAGAACTTTAAAGACGAGAAAAAAATATGGAATATTTCATTAAATAAATGGGAAGAATTAGATAATAAATTTTACCCTGAATTTATTTTTGGGCTCAAAAGCGATGGCAAAGCAAATGTAGAGGTTGAAGATGGAAGTCTGACCATAAATTCAAAAGGATCAGGATGGTTCACAATTGTTAATGACCCATGGCGACCTACTCCATCTGACGGTGGTCATTTAGGTCCAAATCCAGGAAAGTTTAATAGAAGTATTATTGATAGACGCCTGGATGTAGGGGTTTTTCAAACCAATTCTTTTGAAGAAGATCAATATTTAAGAGGGGTTCCAAAATTAGAAATCCAAGTAAAAAGTGATCAGCCCAACTTCGATATCTGCCTTGCTTTATCTCTAGTTGAAGAAGGTAATGAAAAGGTGAATCAATTTTCAACCGGATTCTTAAGGATTAAAAACTCCAAAATAAGTGAAGAATGCATTTATCAAATCACAATGCAACCAACAAATATTTGTTTGATTAAAGATAGCAAGCTTCGCTTATCTATATCTGCAGCAGCTTATCCCGCTATTGGAGTTAATCCTGGATTTGTGGAGGGAAATATTGGATCTCCTTCAGCAAATCATAGAGTTATTACTCTAAGTTTTAGCCTTGATAAAACATTTATGAAAATGACCCCTTTTTTTAATAAATAATTATTTTTTTGGTTAATCATTTGATATTATTAATCGTTAATATCTACCAGTCATGATCGAGACAATTCAAGCAGACTGGATTAAATCAGAAGCTATCAACCTAGAAAATTGTTGCAATGATAATCCATTAAAAATATTAGGTCCTCATTTTTATGAAGAACAATGGGTAATTAGGGTATGGATGCCTGAAGCCGACGAAGTTAAAATAAATTATAAAAACAATACCTATAAGGCGGAAAGCATAAACCATAAATGGCTTTTTGAAGCTATTCTGCCTGAAAACCCGAACTCTAATTACGAAATAAATATTTCACGAGGAGGGGTCACACATACACAACATGACCCTTGGTCATATAAAGAAGAGTGGATGGGAGAAGTTGATAGACATCTTTTTGCAGAGGGTAATCATCATCATATTTGGAAAAAAATGGGAGCACATCTCATTGAAGAAAAGAATCAAAAAGGAGTCATGTTTTGCATTTGGGCTCCAAATGCAAAATCAATCTCGATAATTGGAGATATAAATTCTTGGGATGGAAGACATCATCCAATGCAAAAAAGATTAGGGGGAATTTGGGAACTATTCATGCCAACAATGCAAGAGGGGGACACATATAAATACGAAATAAGAACACAACAAGGTCATATTTATGAGAAAGCTGATCCATATGGTTTCCTTCATGAAATCAGACCTCAAAATGGTTCAATAGTTTCAAAATTGAAAAACTTTAATTGGAATGATAGTTCTTGGATTTCAAATAGAGATTCTTATAGTCAAATTAACAAGCCAATTTCAGTTTATGAAATGCATTTAGGAAGTTGGCTCCATGAATCAACAGATAATAAATATTTGGAGGACAATGGTGAGCCAAGAGACCCAGTGCCTGCAGCCGATTTAAAACCTGGAACAAGATTATTAACTTATCCAGAGTTAACCGAGAAACTCATCCCTTACGTAAAAGAGAGGGGCTTCACTCATATTGAACTAATGCCAATATCTGAACATCCTTTCGATGGTTCATGGGGATACCAAGTTACAGGCTGGTATGCACCAACAAGTAGATTTGGCACCCCAAATGAATTTAGAGAGTTTGTAAATAAATGTCATGAAGAGGGCATAGGCGTAATTCTTGATTGGGTGCCTGGTCATTTTCCAAAAGATAAGCATGGTTTAGCATTTTTTGATGGTTGCCATCTTTATGAACATGGAGATTCACGCATAGGTGAACACAAAGAATGGGGAACCCTAATATTTAATTACAGCAGAAACGAAGTAAGAAATTTCTTAGTAGCCAACCTCGTTTATTGGTTTGAAGAGTTTCATATTGATGGCATAAGAGTAGATGCTGTAGCTTCAATGCTTTACAGAGATTATCTACGTCCAGATGGAGAATGGATACCCAATGAAAATGGTGGGAATGAAAATATAGAAGCCGTTAAATTTCTTCAGCAGGCTAATCATGTACTCTTCCAACACTTCCCAGGTGCACTTTCTATTGCAGAAGAATCAACAACTTGGCCAATGGTAACCAAACCAACTGACATGGGAGGGCTAGGGTTTAACTTAAAATGGAATATGGGATGGATGCACGATATGCTTGATTATTTTGAAATAGATCCTTGGTTTAGGCAATTCCATCAAAATAGTGTAACTTTCTCAATTACATATAACTATACAGAGAACTTTATGCTTGCACTTAGTCATGATGAGGTTGTTCATGGAAAAAGTCATCTTTTACATAAAATGCCTGGCGATGACTGGAAGAAATATGCAAATACTCGAGCATTACTAACTTATATGTGGACCCACCCTGGTAAAAAAACGATATTTATGGGAATGGAATTTGGGCAAAGACAAGAATGGAATGTTTGGGATGATCTGCAATGGGAGTTACTAGAATTTGAGCCTCATAAAGGTATCAGGAACTTGATTGATGACCTAAACGTTCTTTATAAAAATGAACCTGCATTATGGAAAAATGACTTTGATCCTTATGGATTCCAATGGATTGATTGTAATGACAAATCTAATTCGGTTATAAGTTTCATGAGAAGAGAAAACGATACTAATGAGTGGCTTGTTGTTGTTGCCAACTTTACACCTAATACTCATGGGTCATACAAAGTAGGTGTTCCTGTGGAAGGATTCTATAAAGAAATATTTAATTCAGATGGCTCTAGATACGGAGGCAGTAACAAAGGAAATATGGGTGGGAAAGAAACTATAAATTACAATATTCATGATTATCAAAATGCTCTAGAACTTGCTTTGCCCCCATTAAGCGTAAGTATCTTCAAACATCAATCAAAAAAATAAGAAGGCTCATTTAACTTAGTGCTTCATATAAATGTTCATATAACGCTTTTGCACTGCTTTACATTGTAAGATTTTTAAGTTGGATTTTAATTTTTTTTAAAAATATCGAATTGAAAAATGGGTCAAGATTTACCACTACTACTCTCTGCCGCACTAGGTAAAAAAGTAAATAGGCCTCCAGTATGGATGATGAGGCAAGCAGGAAGATATATGAAAATCTATAGAGATTTAAGGGAGCGTTACCCAAGCTTTAGAGAGAGGTCTGAGAATCCAGAACTATCATATGAGATTTCAATGCAACCTTTTCATGCTTTCAAACCGGATGGTGTGATCCTTTTTTCAGATATTCTCACACCTCTTCCAGGGATGGGAATAAATTTTGAAATAATAGAAAGTAAAGGTCCAATTATTGAGGACCCAATAAGAACCCTTAACCAGGTAGAAAATTTAAAAGAATTAAATCCAAGTGAGAGTTTAGGTTTTGTTGGACAAGTTCTTACTTCACTAAAAAAAGATGTGAATAATGAGGCAACAGTTTTAGGTTTTGTTGGTGCACCTTGGACTCTTGCTGCATATGTAGTTGAAGGTAAAAGCAGTAAAAATTATTCTTTAATAAAATCAATGGCTTTTAATGAACCAGATTTACTTCATAAACTTCTTGATCATTTTGCAAAATCTATTGGTGAATATCTTAAATATCAAATAAAATCTGGAGCGCAAGTAGTACAAATTTTTGATTCATGGGCAGGCCAACTAAGTCCACAAGATTACGATATCTTTGCAGGGCCGTATCAAAAAAAAGTTATTGAAATTGTAAAATCGGAATGCCCTGAAACACCAATAATTCTTTACATTTCAGGAAGTGCTGGGGTACTGGAAAGAATGGCAAAAACTGGAGTAGATATAATCTCATTAGACTGGACAGTAGATATTGAAGAGGCTTGTAAAAGAATCCCTAGTGGGATAGGAATTCAAGGTAACGTTGACCCTGGCATTTTATTCGGAAACGAAGAATCAATAAAAGAAAGGATAGATAATACTTTCAATAAAATTAAAGACAGGAAATATATTCTTAACTTGGGTCATGGGATTTTACCTGGGACTCCAGAAGAAAATGCTCAAACATTTTTTGAACATGGAAAAAAACTCACTTACTAGTCAAAGTCTTGGGATATAAAAACTTATTAATAACAGGCGCTAATGGATGTGTTGGCCAATATATAGTTGATTGGTTTTTGAAAAACACAAAATTCAGGCTTTATCTCATGGTAAGAGACAAAAGTAAGTTACCAATTTCTGTTCAAGAAAATAAAAAAGTCAAGTTAATGGTGTGCGATATCAGGGAATCAAATAGGTATAAAAAGGAAATTAGTCAAATTAATTACCTAATACATACTGCTACAGCTTGGGGAGATCCAAAAAGAGCTTATGAAGTAAATATTAAAGCTTTTGAAGAATTACTAGAAATGATTGATATTGAAAAGTTAGAAAAGATTATTTATTTTTCAACAGCTAGTATTCTTGACACCCAAACAGAATTAATGAGGGAATCATTGATTTATGGAACAGAGTACATTCAAACAAAATATGAATGTTTCCAGAGACTTAGAGAGAGCTCATTTGCAGAAAAAACATTCGCGGTTTTCCCTACCTTAGTTTTTGGAGGGAATCTTGGAAAAAAAAGTAAATATCCTGTGAGTTATTTAACTAGTGGATTGAAAGAAATTGGGAAATGGCTTTGGCTAGCAAGATTTTTAAAACTCGATTCTAAATTTCACTTTATACACGCAAATGATATCGCCCAGATTTGCGGGTTTCTAATTAAAAATCATAAAGAAGAGCAATACAAAGGCTTTAGAAAATTTGTGCTAGGTCAAAAATTCATTTCAATTGATGATGCCATAATTACACTTTTAAAGAAAAATAATATGAGGAGATTTTTTGCGATACCGCTTACAAAAAATATTCTAAAAATATTATTAAGAATTCTCCCCGTCCAAACTACTCCTTGGGATAGCTTCAGTATCAAAAAATATGACTTTAATCATGTCCCCATCACTAATCCTGAGACTTTTAAACTTAAAAGTTATGCCAAGTCACTGAATGATATTTTAAGATTATCAAAGTTACCAAGCTGTAATAACAATTAAAATTCTCGCAGTTAGGTTACCAAAGCCTTGTAATATATATAGATAAGCAAACTTTTTATTATGTTACGTTCAATCTTTGCAGGGTTATTTGCAATAGTTTTAACTCTAGGTTTAGGTATTTCATCAGTTTCAGCTAAGACTGTTGAAGTAAAACTTGGAACAGATGCTGGAATGCTTGCATTTGAACCAAGTACAGTAACCATTAGTGCTGGTGATACAGTTAAATTCGTCAATAATAAACTTGCCCCTCACAATGCTGTTTTTGATGGGCATGAGGAATTAAGTCATGCGGACCTAGCTTTTGCTCCAGGAGAGTCTTGGGAAGAAACATTTGATACTGCTGGAACTTATGATTACTATTGCGAGCCACACAGAGGGGCAGGAATGGTAGGTAAAGTTATTGTTGAATAAATCTTCTAAATAGTTAAACCCCTTTTTGACTTAATAATATTTATTACTGTCATACCCCAATTTTGATTGATGAAAATAGTTCCAAGCGAATTCTCAAATTCTGCTTGGAACTTTTTTATTTTTGCCAAAGAAATTGCTTATAAAAATTATCAACAAAATGTAGACTCTGATAATTTATTATTAGCTCTTATAAAAGATGACTATATTACAAAAAAGATTTTTAAAAAAAATAATATAAATCTAAAAGATCTTGAGAGGGAAATAATTTCTTCATTAAATGCGAAGGCAAAAATGAAAAATAAACAAGATAATTTATATATTGGTGATACTCTTCACAAAATTTTTTTAAAGGCGAATGATATTAAAAATAATTTAAATGATGTAGTGATATCAACAGAACACTTAGTTTACGGTTTCACTTATGATGATAAATATGG
>CACGBL010000041.1:0-6177 GCA_902571355.1 uncultured Synechococcaceae cyanobacterium
ATCTCGTAAAATAATATTCAATAAAAAGATTGTTAGTTAATATTTTTTATGCGAATACAAGTTGCATTTGTTGATGCAATTCATTTTTCTCTTGCAAAAGTTCATCTTTTTCAATCTTTTTTAGAGTAAAAGTTCTATAAAATTTTTTTTGAATCTTTATTGGAGTATTTTCAAACTTTGCATTTTTGCTTATTAGAGAATTCCACTCTTTTGAATTAAAAGGGGCATAAGGAGAAGATGAAATCACTTGCATATCATAATAATACGTCTGTACTAATAATAGTACATTTTTACTATAGTGCAACAACTGCTTCTGCTTATCTTAATTTCAAAGTATCCTTATGAATGGATTGATTTTTTTTATCTAATTTGTGGAAATTATAAGTTTGATAAATGAATTAACGTATCATGCGTTACCTATTGATCCCTTTTATTAGTGTCTTAAGACTTTTCTTGCTCAGAAACCCTTTAGAATAGCGAATTTGTTGAAATTAACATTGACAAGATTTATTTAGAATTCCTTCCTATAAAAAGAATAATGAATTGATAAAAATGCTGCTTAGTAATGCAAAAAGACTAAAGATCCAAGGAATAATTAAAAGAATTGCTCAAGATAAATCAATTACATTAGAAGAAAGGATACTTGTTGAGAAATTTGCACACCATAATTCGACAATTTCTCTTTGGCTGAAAAAAGCTAACAGCTTTAGAAGGAATGGGGCAAAAAATGATGGAGGGATTGATAACCTCTTACAATCATTTGGGGTAGATGGACTAGATAAAGAAAATCATTTCAACCCAAATGAAGATGATATATCTGATTGGTTTGGCGGTGCCCCTGGTTGGCTAAGGAGAAGCTAAATTCATTAATTATTCAATTTACCCAGGCTATCTCACACAAAAATATACTCATAAAAGATATAAATACCCAAAAAACCCATGGTATAAATTTAATGGGAACTAAATATTTTTTTGAAAAGGTTTTCATATATTTTTTATATTATTTCTTCCTTACCTTTTTTGAGAATAGGTTTAATTGCTCTATTTATAAATTAAACAATATTCGAAAACTCAAAGATATTAAATCACTTTAAGTAGATAAAAGTTAACCAGCATTAATCATCACAACTTAAGCAACTTTATTTTCAATATTCCTTGTAAAATTTACTATTTTTGCCTCATCATGGTCTAAATCATTCCAATATTTTATAAGTCTTTCTAATTCATCAATCCTCTTTTTGGCATTTGCAATTTTTTCAGTAATTGTCATATAAAATTTTTATCTATCCAATTAATGCATGAAAAAAAAATATTTCAATGGAAGTAAGATTTTTAAACCATAAATATTAATTTTTGGTTAATTATTTAAATACATTATAGTCATTGAACTGCTGAGTAATTATACTTAAAGAAAAAGCAATTTATGAAGAACTTAAATTCTTTGATATTGAATATTACTGTTAACTTCTTAGACTTCATATACTCTGGCAGATCTTTACAAAGATTTTGGGTTTTAGAAGTAATAGCTAGATCACCTTATTTTGCATTTCTTTCAGTTCTTCATTTTAAAGAATCCCTGGGAATTAAAAATGAAAAAACAATGATTTTAATGCAAGAACATTTTTATCAAGCTATTAACGAAACTGAGCATCTTAAAGAAATGGAGAAGAGAGGAGGAGACAGGTTCTGGATTGATAGATTTTTTGCTAGACACCTTGTGCTTGTCTATTACTGGATTATGGTTTTTTATTATTTCTTATCTCCAGCTAATGCTTATGATGTCAACATAAAAATCGAAGAACATGCATTTGAAACTTATTCCAAATATTTAATAGATAATCCAAATGATCAAAAAATAAAAGAAATTGCTCAAGATGAATTAAATCATGTCCAAGAACTTAACGAAGCTTTGTCAATGCTTACTACTGTTTAGATTAGTGATGAGAAATCTACTAGCAATATAGAAAGCATCACCGAAGAAGATATTAATCCTAGGCTAATCATCAATGAGACATAACCTTTTTTTCTAGGCAATTTATAAAAAGACATTCCAATAATTAATATCATTATTAATGTGAAAAAAATTATAATTTTTTCATTTACCAAATTGAGATGTATAACTAAATTTTTTTCTTCAAAAAATTTGAGAAATTCAGATAAAACTAATTCTTCTTCTATTTTCTTAAAATAGTCAAATAAGCTTATAAAAGCAGAACTGAATAAAGATAATGCAACCAGTGCAGTAACTGGCTTTGTTAGCCTGTTAAGTGTTCTGTTAAAACTCACCAATAAAATAAAAATAAATAAAGAGGTTACTAAAGGTATTAAAGGTATAAGAGTTGTTGAATTTATCAAATTTCCCACGAAAATAATATGTATCTAACTTAAAATTTTATATTATTTCGACGCGTTATTTTATTAAATAAGATTTTTTAAAATCTAAAATGTAATTAGTACCTATTGCATTCTGTGTAAATTGATACCAAAATTAAATTAGAATTGAAAAAAAAATGCTAGCCATTTCTGAAATTATTATTGCAAGTGCTATCTTTCTAGGAATTGTATATTGGGAAGTTAAATTCCTATATACCAAAACTACTGTAGCTAAATAAATTCACTCAAAACAGAAAAATTAAAAACGTAAAAAATTTAAATAAAATTTAAGAATTTAAGTTGACAAAAAAAGCTCTAAATATGAGAGAATAAACACACATTTTAACTCTTTCTAATGAGCGAAGTCCAAAATCCTAATACTAACTCAACTCAGCAGCAACAACAGCAACAGCAACAATCCTATTCTGACAGCAAAATTAATTCCGCTGAGAGCGAGAGACTTTATCTTGAGATGAAAGAAGCTTGGCTTTAAATTTAATTCGTGTTTGAAATAATATTTCTATAATTTTTTTTTAATTTTGAAGTAATCAATACTTTTTTATTTTCTATACCCTTTAAATTTTATTTAACCGCAAGGGTAATTTTTGAGAAAACTAAAGCAGTTAGAAAAAATTAACGGAAGGCTCGCAATGGGAGGCTTGATATATTTAGTTTTTACAAAATTAGTTTCCAACCGTGCCGATATATTAGACCAGCTTAAATCTTATTTAATTTAAAAAATGAATTGGAAATATTATCCAGGAATATTTCTTTCTATATAAGCGTCAGTTAAAGCTAAAATTAACCCCAATAATGTTGAAAAAATAGCAATTTCAGTTGATTCCATTTTATTTTTGAATCACCCCTAGTTTGCTAAATAATTCAAAGTTCGGCAACAAAACTAATAACTTAGTATAGTACGTATATACTATTAGTTATTTATTGTGAGCTCAGCAACTCCTGAGTTTCTTTTCGTTAGGCCTGGTGATTATGTCGCAATTAAAAAAGAAAATTGCAAAGATACTAAGGAAAAGGATGAAAATTATTGGGTCGGTCAAGTTATCGACTGTATTGGAGGAGCTAGAAATCCAAATTCATGGACCTTGTTTCAAGTTGCCAATATTGACAATGGAGAGATCACTATAATCAACGCCGATATTGTAGAAAAAATTTTGAAACCTTCTGGAAGTTAATCTTAATCAAACAAACTTCTTTCAGTATTAAAGAAACAAAAGGGGAAATAAACGCTTTAAAGGAAATCACCCCAGTTCCAAGCAGGCAAGTCCATATACTTGATTCATAGGGCAGTGAGGTTGAATGCCTTTATACATTCTGTAAGTTTTTGATATTTCCTCAAATCCCAGACTTGATAAAAGATAATTTGCATAAGGGTTCAGATTAGAGCAATCCAATAAGATTTGAGCATCTAAATCACCAACTAACTCCCTTATTAATAATTCAGCAAGTGGTGGAGTATCCGCTAAAAGAGGGCCAATTCTCCAACCTTGCTCATTATCCTCCAATACACAAGGTCTTATCCTGCCAAATCCATGGCACATCCCATTATTATCGACAATTGCACTGACATTACCATGAGAATTTTTCAACCAGTCATTTAGAAAATGTGGTCTGGGACTAGGTTCTCTTTGATCATCATAAATTAAGACTGCTTCAGAAGAAATATTATTACCCGGGACAACTTTAAAAGAATGAAATTGATCTTTATATAAATTTCTCAATAGCAAGTCTTGAGAACCATTTAATTTCCATCGATTTGTAATGGAAGATTTTCTAAACCCCCAATTTGCGTAATCATTTAATCTATCTGGGGCAGCCTCAAGACCAATACAATCAACATTTTTCAAATATTCGAGGGCATGTTTCCATAATCTCACTCCATATCCATTATTCCGGAATTCTTTTTTAACTATAAATAAACCTATAAAACCATACGAGGAATTATATTTTATACACGCAATAGAGCCTATAGGATTATTATCTATACAAGCTACCCATACCCCTTGTTTATCTGTATTTCTATAAATTGATAAATCATCCATTCCAGGAGAAAATCCTTCTAACCTTGCCCAGTTTGTGACTTCTGGTATTTCATTTGTAGATATCAATCTAATTGAAAAACTTTCCCTCATAGAAATATACTAACCAAGAAAAATTTGAATTTTTAAAAGCAATATTAATAAATTTGATTATTTCTCATAAATCATTCGGTTTTATTTAACTGCCTAAAAACCTTAGTTATTTAAAATTTATCCTCTGATATATTTAATACTATTCAAATGTAAAAAATGAAAATTTCTGATAAATTTCGTTTAGAAGACATCTATAAATTAAAAAATACAGTTCTCACTGGTAAAACTGAAGATATAATATGGCGGATCCATCATATCAATATAGTTTCTAAACTTTTGGATGAAAATAAAAAAGAGATAATTAAATCACTTTTTGTTGATCTCGGCAAATCTGAGATTGAAGGGCTTTCAGAAATCCTTTTAGTGAAAGAAGAAATTTCACTTATAAAAAAGAAACTCAATTCTTGGATGCGACCCAAAAAGATTGATACCCCTTTTTATCTATTTCCATCATCCTCCAAAGTTATTTATGAACCTCTTGGGTGTGTCTTAATTCTTGGTCCTTATAATTATCCATTACTTTATATTTTAAAGCCATTGGTAAATATTTTCTCAGCAGGAAATACTGCAGTTATAAAACCATCAGAGAAATGTCCAGCGACCTCAAAACTTATTAAAAAGCTTACTTCCAAATATTTTCGTAAAGATGTCCTAATGACGGTAGAGGGTGATAATAAACAATCCATACAATTAATTGAACAAAATTTTGACCACATTTTTTTTACAGGAAGTACTGAAACTGGAAAATCTATAATGAAATTAGCTTCAAAAAACTTAACTCCATTAACTCTTGAGTTAAGCGGAACAAATCCTGTAATTGTTTTCAAGAATGCAAATTTAGAAGTGGCTGCAAAAAGAATTGTTTGGGGTAAATTTTTCAATTCTGGTCAATCCTGCATGGCTCCGAATCATATCTTTGTAGATAAAGAAATTGAAAATATTTTTATAGAAAAATTAAAGAAATATATAGTAAGTTTTTACGGAGATAATCCAATTATTTCCGAAAACCTATCAAAATTGGAGAAAAAACAATTTACATCAACCGTAGAAATTCTCAAACAATACGAAAAAGAAAAAAGAATTTTATTTGGGGGGACTTTTAGTAAAAAGAAGTTGAAAATTTCTCCTACAATTTTGAGAACTAAATTAAATGAAACAGATATTTTGCAAAAAGAATTATTCAGTTCACTACTTCCAGTAGTTGGAATTAATGATAAGGAATCAGCTTTAAAACAGATTAGTCAAACATCAAAACCCTTAGCAATCTACTTATTTGGAGGTAATAAAAAAAATCCATAATCATATTTCAAAAGTAACCAGCTCTGGAACAATTTGTATAAATGATGTGATGTTACCAGTCCTTATTCCAAATTTACCGTTTGGAGGCGTTGGGCAAAGTGGTATTGGTAAATTTCATGGAGAAGAAGGTTTTCGAAATTTTTCAAATCAAAAATCTATTACTTTTAAGGGATTTTTATTTGATTCAAATCTGCGATACCCTCCCTATGAAAGAGTAAAGAAATTTTTAAAGTTTATTTTTCAGGTTTAAATTACTTAAATTGTTTTCAAAAACCTAGCGATTTTAAATTTAAAGCCTATCTTTAAATAAATAGTGAGTTTTATGAAATTTGCATTTTTACTAATTGCCATATTT
>CACGBL010000042.1:0-5646 GCA_902571355.1 uncultured Synechococcaceae cyanobacterium
AATTCTTGGTTTTTTTACTTGTAAGACATCTTTTGCGTAAATGTTGCCTAGAAGTGCAAATTGATGCAGATAAGATGGCTTACAATCAGTATTCGCGCCAACATCTAAAACTAATACTGGGCGAGTTTGATCCCTTGTTGGAAATAATGCTCCAATAGCTGGTCTATCAATCCCTTTCAATCTCCCAATCCTAAATATAGCAGAAGCCATCATGGCGCCTGAATTACCAGCTGAGTAGACAGCTTCAGCTTTATTATTTCTCACTAAATCCATTGCAACATTTATACTTGCATTTTTCCTTTTTCTAACAGCAGTAGCTTCTTCATTCATCCCAATAGGCTCTCCGCTATCAATTAATTCAAGACGATTATTATCAATTTCATTTTCTAATAATTCTAATAAACCAGTTTTTTCTGCTGCATCTTTAACTTTTTCAATTTTGCCGACAAACTTTATATTTATTGGGAATCTACTTATTGCTTCGAGGCAACCCTCAAGAATTGGACCAGGGGCATAATCTCCACCCATACCATCAACTGCGATCCAAATTCTTCTAGATTGAGATTCCTCCACCCTATCTAAAATATTATCATTATTTTGTAACCTTTTTAATGGATCAAAAACTAATGGCTGTAATGTATTTTTAGCTAATGAACTAGCATTTAAAACAACACTGCTGGCAGTATTCACAACAGATTCAGCGCTTGAAACTACATTACCAGCAACATTACCAGCAACATTACTAGCCACATTACTAGCTGTGCTCACAACAGAGCCAGCACCAGAAACTACATTACCCGCCACATTACTAGCCGTTACCGCAGAACTAGCAGCAGTATCAACTATAGAAGTCACAGCCGAATTTCTTTTGTACCAAATAACTAATCTTCTAATAGCTCTGGGCTTGTTAATTTTTTGCGCTGATTCTTTCCCCATTTATTTACCATCAAAAGGAGCAATATCGACAATCCGTTGAAAAAGATATCCTGTACCCCTTGCTGTCAATATTAATTCTGGATTGGCTGGATCAGCCTCCAGTTTGGATCTTAATCTTGATATATGAACATCGACAACTCTAGTATCTACATGTCTCTCGGGGGTATATCCCCAAACTTCTTTCAAAATTTCTCCTCTACTGAATGGCTCTCCTGACCTGCTTACTAAAAGCTCTAAGAGACTAAATTCCATACCAGTTAATCTAATTCTCTCATCACTTTTAAAAACTTGTCTTCGATTTGTATCAATTTTTATATCCGTAACCAAAATTAATCCTGAATTAGGCATCCCAGGAATTTGCTCTTTGTCGATTCTTCTAAGAACGCACCTAATTCTAGCTTCTAACTCCTTTGGGCTAAATGGTTTTACTACGTAATCATCAGCCCCTAATTCTAAACCTGTTATCCTATCTGCAACATCTCCTAATGCAGTTAACATAACAATTGGAACATCAGAATCTTTCCTTAACTCTTGACAAACTCCATAACCATCTAGCTTTGGCATCATGACGTCAAGCACGACTAAATCAGGTTCATAATCCTTAAATAACTTTAGTGCTTCTTTGCCATCACTTGCAGTTACAACTTTGTAGCCAATCATGGAGAGACGTGTTTCCAGAATTCTTCTAATACTTGCTTCGTCATCAGCAACAAGTATAGTTTCTTTAGTTTGACTAGATAGAGCCATTTGTTTCTATTAGCTAATCAGTAAGAGAATTTATTATTAACCTAATCTAACTTGTAGAGGGGCAATATCCCAAACATTCTAGTTCCTTTACTTCATTCAGAGACAAATGTCTAGCAAAGTATCCACTTTTATTTGTCAGAATTGTGGATCTGAAACTTCTCAATACTTTGGTAGATGCCTAAATTGCAACTCATGGAATTCTATTGTTGAAGAAATAAAAAGTAAGAGATCTAAATATCAAGAAATAAAAAATAGTAAAAAATCTATATCGTTTAATGAGATTTCATCAAAAAAAATATCAAGATTTACAAGTGGTTTTAGAGAATTTGATCGAGTGCTTGGAGGTGGAATAGTACCAGGATCTGTTGTTTTACTAGGAGGAGAACCAGGTATAGGTAAAAGCACAATAGTTCTTCAATCAGCAGGAAAAATATCTCTAAATCAGAAGGTTTTATATATAACTGCAGAAGAATCTTTAGAACAAGTAAAAATTAGATGGGAAAGATTAAATCAAAAAAGTATTGATTTACAAATTTTTGCGGAAACAAATTTATCCCTAATTATTGAAGAGATCAAACGCGTAAATCCAAGTTTCGCAATTATTGATAGTATTCAAGCCATCCATAATCATGAGATGGAAAGTACTCCAGGATCGGTTTCTCAAGTTAGAGCATGTTCATCTGAATTGCAAAATCTTGCCAAAGAAAATAATATTGCGCTTCTAATAATTGGTCATGTAACCAAAGATGGAGCTTTAGCTGGTCCTAAAACTCTAGAACATTTAGTTGATACAGTAATAAACTTTGAAGGAGATCATATTTCCTCACATAGATTACTAAGAAGTATAAAAAATCGATTTGGATCGACCTTTGAAATCGGAATTTTTGAAATGCTTGAAGAGGGTTTACGAGAATTAAAAAACCCAAGTTCATTTTTTACAAATAAAGAAAATATTTCAGGTGTAACAACTACCATTACAAATGAAGGCACTCGTCCATTAGCAGTTGATATACAAGCACTGGTAAATAAAACTTTTTACAGTAACCCAAGACGCACTACTACAGGAATAAGCATAAATAGATTGCATCAAATTCTAGCTGTTGTTGAAAAACATGTAGGGATCAAATTATCTGAATTTGATTGTTATGTAGCTACTGGTGGGGGTTTTGAGATTAATGATCCATCATCTGACTTAGGTGTAGCAATATCAATTTTATCAAGTTTAAAAAATATTCCTCCTTTGGCCAATAGCTCATTTATTGGGGAATTGGGTTTGAGCGGTCAGGTTAGAAAGTCGAATAACCTTCGAACAAAGATAGAAGAGGCTGTAAGACTAGGGATCAAAAATATTGTAGTGCCAAAAATAGAGGAGGAACTGAATAAAAATTTTCAAAATTTAATAAATATCAAAGAGATATCTAATATTAAAGAAGCAGTTGAATATTCTTTATCAAAATAAAAATCAAAGGTACATATCAATTGAGCTTCTGCCTGAGTTTTTCAACCAATTCTCAATATCTAGATACCCACCTGGATATAGTCTCACTGCTTTAGACCAGACTTCAGCAGCTTTATCAAACCAAATATCTCTCTGATCTAAATCACCATTTTGCTCAGCATATCTTCCCCTTTTTTCATAAATTAAACCTATATTTTTCAAGCATGATGGCTGTTTGGGATTCTCTACTAATGCTTTTTCATAAGTTTCAATAGACAAATCTTCTTCACCGTTACTCATATATATTATTGCCATATTTTTTAAAGTCTCACCCCTATCAATTTTATTTTCTTCAAGCAGTAAGCTCTCTTTGTAATACTCTAATGCTTCCGAATAATCCCCATTATTTTGTGCAGCTAAGCCATCTCTATAATAGATATATGCCTTTTTTTCTTTCTCAGCGATAGGCATTATTTTTACAATAGATTCTGCAATTACAGTAAAAGCTTTATCAATAAAATTGTCTCTGTTTTGATTACTAGGCACTGCTCAAATCTAATAAAATTAATATAGTAATTTAAAAAATAACTATTTAAAAAGTCTATTACATTTATTATTATAGTTAAGTATAAATTCAAGCGTAAATTTGCTTCTATTGTGAAAAATAAGAAGAGCATTCAACTAAGCGTTACAGGAATGAAGTGCGGAGGTTGTGTAAGTAGTGTTGAAAAAATATTGAATAATTCTGATGGTATTGAAAATGTTTCTGTTAACTTGCTTACTGAAAGTGCTTATTTTGAAATTACTCAGAAAAATATAGAAATAGAATCAGTTCTCGAAAATCTAAAAGAGAATGGTTTCCCATCAAAGATTTACATAAATGATTTTTCAAAAAAAATAAATAAAGCAGAATTAGAAAAAAAAAAGAAGTGGAATAATCAATGGAAAAAACTAACTTTTGCCCTATTACTTTTATTATTTTCAGGATTAGGTCACCTGGCAGAAGGAAGATATATAAATTTTCCAATATTAGGTAATATATTTTTTCACGCTTCATTAGCAACGTTAGCTCTAATATTTCCTGGAAGAGGAATAATTATTAATGGGTTTAAATCATTTATTAAAAACCACCCCGATATGGATTCTTTAGTAGCTCTTGGAGTAATTAGCGCATATACAACAAGTCTTCTATCCTTAATATTTCCTTCAACTGGTTTTCCTTGTTTTTTTAATGAGCCAGTTATGCTGCTAGGCTTCATACTGATTGGGCGTTACTTAGAAGAAAGAGCACGATATCAAACTGGTTCATCCATTGGAGAATTATTAGATCTTCAACCTGAAATGGCAAATATCTACACAAAAGACAATCAAATAAAGTCAATAAGAGTGAACACTTTAAGACCTGATCAAGAGATTCAAGTTTTAGCGGGAGATAGAGTACCTGCTGACTGCATTGTTACCCGAGGTAATTCATATGTTGATGTTTCACATATTACTGGAGAATCCAAACCTATAGAAGTAAAAAAAGGCGAAAATTTATCTAGTGGGTCTTTAAATCTTAATTCAACTCTTAGACTTAAAGTACAAAAGGTCGGAGGAGATTCTTCTCTTGCAAAACTAGTAAATCTTGTTGAGTCCGTAAACGCTAGAAAACCTCGCATTCAAAGCATTGCTGATGAAATTGCGGGAAAATTTACTTACTTTGTACTTATTTTTGCTACTTTAACGTTCTTCTTTTGGTGGAAGGGAGCAAAAAACATATGGCCTGATTTATTAAGTCACAATCATGAATTAATCACTCACTCAAGCCATACACTTCATAGTTCGCTTGGTAGTAATGCTGAGAATTTCCTGAGTTTAGCAATTCAATTATCAATTGCGGTTTTAGTGATAGCTTGTCCTTGTGCATTAGGTTTAGCCACGCCAACTGTAATCACTGTCGCATCAGGAAAAGCAGCAAAAAAAGGGGTTTTATTTAAAGGCGGCGATAAAATAGAGATGGCTTCAAAAATTAATCAAATTATTTTTGACAAGACAGGCACTTTAACAAAAGGTAAGCCTTTCATTGTTGATTACAAAAATAATGATGATCATTCATTTTTATTAAAAATAGCTGCCAGTTTAGAAAAGGAAAGCAGACATCCGATCGCAGATGCCTTAATTCAAGAGGCAAAAAAGCAAAATTTAAGTTTATTTCCAATAAGAAAAATTTTTACTCATTCTGGGCGAGGTATTTCTGGAGAACTTGAATCAATTGATGGACTTATTAATATTGGAAACATTGAATGGTTACTAAGCAAAGGAATAATTATTGATAGTGAGGCAAAAAAAGTCATTGAAAATGAAGAAACAAAAACCAACACTATAATTGGAGTAAGTATCAAAGATAAGTTATTAGGCTTTATTTTGCTAGGAGATTTACTCAGAGATGATTCAATTAAAACAGTTCAAAATTTGAGAGCAAACAAATTTAAAATTAACATTTTAAGTGGCGATAGAAAACAAACAGTTTTAGCTTTAGCAAA
>CACGBL010000043.1:0-5490 GCA_902571355.1 uncultured Synechococcaceae cyanobacterium
ATAGAAGCTGGACGTCCAATTGTTATTGCAAATTCTGAGGGTTCTAGAACTACACCTTCAATAGTTGGATTTACAAAAGATAAAGAAATAGTAATAGGAGACCAAGCGAGAAGACAACTTGTTCTAAATCCTAAGAATACCTTTTATAACCTTAAACGATTTATTGGTAGTGACTGGGATGAATTAGATGAGAATAGTATTTCTGTTCCTTATAACGTTAAGGCTAATACCAATGGAAGCGTTAGGGTTCTTAGTCCAAATACAGAAAGAGAGTACGCACCAGAAGAATTAGTGAGCTCATTGATTAGAAAATTAATTAATGATGCTGAAACTTATCTTGGAGATACTGTTGATTCAGCAGTTATTACTGTCCCTGCTTACTTTAATGAATCTCAAAGGCAAGCTACAAAGGATTCTGCAATATTAGCTGGTATTAAAGTGGATAGAATTTTAAATGAACCTACTGCTGCCGCTCTAGCTTATGGTTTTGAAAAAAGTTCTTCTAATAATGTTTTGGTTTTTGATTTAGGAGGAGGAACATTTGATGTTTCATTATTGAAAATTGCTAATGGTGTATTTGATGTTAAAGCCACTTGTGGTGATACCCAGCTAGGCGGAAACAATTTTGATTCAAAAATAGTTGATTGGCTTGCAGAAAAATTTCTAGTTAAACATGATATTGATCTAAGAAGGGATAGACAAGCTTTACAGAGATTAACTGAGGCTGCTGAAAAAGCTAAATGTGAATTGTCAGGATTACAAAAAACAAAAATATCTTTACCATTTATAACAACAAGTAAAGAGGGTCCGTTACATATTGAAGAAACCTTAAATAGAAAAATATTTGAATCATTATCACAAGATTTACTTGATAGATTATTAGAGCCTGTACAAATAGCTTTAGATGATTCTGGATGGAATGCAGAAGATATTGATGAAGTAGTTCTTGTAGGCGGCAGCACAAGAATCCCAATGGTTCAACAATTAGTAAAGACTCTTGTTCCAAATGATCCTTGTCAATCTGTTAATCCTGATGAAGTCGTAGCAGTTGGAGCTGCGATACAATCTGGAATTATTAGTGGTGATTTACAAGATTTACTTCTAAATGACGTTACTCCCTTATCTTTAGGTTTAGAAACTATTGGTGGTCTTATGAAGGTACTCATTCCTCGTAATACGCCAATACCAGTTAGACAATCTGATGTTTTTAGTACTTCTGAAGCTAATCAATCATCAGTAGTTGTTCAAGTACGGCAGGGAGAAAGGCCTTTAGCATCTGAAAATAAATCACTTGGTAAATTTAGACTATCAGGAATACCTCCAGCGCCAAGAGGGATACCTCAAGTTCAGGTAGCTTTTGATATTGATGCTAATGGTCTTTTAGAGGTAAGTGCAACTGATAGAACAACTGGAAGAAAGCAAACAGTTACAATTTCTGGAGGTTCTAATTTAAATGAACAAGAAATAAATTCGATAATTGAAGAAGCCAAAGCAAAAGCTAATGAAGATAGAAAGAGAAGATCTGTAATTGATAGAAAAAATACTGCTTTAACTCTTATAGCGCAAGCTGAGAGAAGACTTAGAGATGCCTCATTAGAATTTGGTCCTTATGGTGCCGAAAGGCAACAACGAGCTGTTGAATTAGCCATTCAAGATGTTGAAGAGTATATAGATGACAATGATCCTCAAGAATTAGAAATTTCAGTAAGTGCCCTACAAGAAGCATTATTCGGCTTAAACAGAAAATTTGCGGCAGAAAAGAAAACTGATAATAATCCCCTACAGGGTATTAAAAATACATTTGGATCATTAAAGGATGAACTCTTTTCAGATGATTATTGGGATGATGATCCTTGGGATAATCAAATGAATAGAAATTATAGAAATTCGAGGTATGGTAATTCTAGGGACGATGATCCATGGGACAATGACTACTTCCTCTAAAAAAGACTATTTGTCGATTTTGGGTTTATCCCCTGATTTTGATGATAAAGAACTTAAAAAGGCCTTTCGAAGAGAAGCAAGAAAATGGCATCCAGATTTAAATAAAAATGATCTCAATGCAGAAGAAAGATTTAAATTAATTAACGAGGCATACGAATATCTTCGTGACCCTAAGATAAGAAAAAATACTTCGGATGAAAATAGCAAAGATGATTACGAAAATAATAATTTCAAGACAGGTTTTCCTGATTTTCAAGATTATCTTGATTCATTATTTGGATATGAATACTCACCAAAGAATTATGAGGAATATGATGATGAATCATTTGAGGATGAATTAATAAATACAAATAATGATGAATTTAACAATTTTGAATACCCTACAACCTCTCCAGAAGAGCCGCCTCCAGTTAAACTCCACCAAGATATTGAAACAGTTATTGAATTAACTCCTGATGAGGCCCTAAATGGAGCTTCAATTTTAATTGAGCTTGAAGATGAAACTGTAGTAGAAGTTGATACCCCACCATTCGCTGGAGATGGCTGGAGATTAAGACTTGAAAATATTGCAAGAGGAGGTAAAGATCATTATCTACAGTTAAAAGTTCAAACGGAAAGTGGTCTAAGAATTGATGGTTTAAGAGTTCTATATAAATTAGAGTTATTTCCTCATGATGCTCTTCTTGGTTGTGCAGTGGATGTTCCCACCCTTTATGGAAATGTCACACTTCAAGTACCACCAAAATCATCTACGGGAAGAATGTTACGTTTGAAAGGGAGGGGTTTAACTTTTGAAGATAATGTAGGTGATCAATATGTTGAAATCTTGGTAGTGATACCTGCTGACATTAATGATGAAGAAATTGCTTTATATACAAGATTACAAGAATTATCACTTTCTGATTCTTAATCAAATATTATATTAATAGAAAAATCGATACTTATGAACGTATTTGTTCTTTTATATAATTCAGGAACAGATAAGGAAGGAATTCATTCAATAGAACTTAAAGGAAGAACCATTGTTCTAATGTTTGAAGATAAGGATGATGCAATAAGATATTGTGGTCTATTAGAAGCTCAAGATTTTCCTTTGCCAACAGTAGAAATGATAAACATTGAGGAAATAAAAGATTTCTGCATTAAATTAGATTATGAATGCAAATTAGTAGAAAAAGATTTTGTACCTAAAACCGCAGAAGATAGGTTATTAATTTCACCACCCCAGAAAAACCTAGAAGTTGAAAATTGGGAAGAAGACAAAAATAGTAAAAAAGATAACATTGATATAAATACCATTAAGGAAAACCTTGAAAAGTTGCTTTAGCAATTAAAATAAAAATAAATTATTAAACAAATAAAACATGACAACCGCATTATTTGAGACAGAAGTTGGAAATATAAATATTGAATTTTTTTCTGACGACGCACCTAATACAGTTAAAAACTTTACGAAGTTGATTAGTGATGGTTTTTATGATGGTCTAGCATTTCACAGAGTTATTCCTGGATTTATGGCTCAGGGTGGATGTCCAAATACTCGTGATGGAGCATCTGGCATGCCTGGAACTGGAGGACCTGGATATAACATTAAATGTGAAATCAATTCCAATAAACATCTTAAAGGTTCACTTTCAATGGCTCATGCAGGAAAGGATACAGGTGGTAGTCAGTTTTTTATAGTTTATGAACCACAGCCTCATCTCGATGGAGTGCATACTGTTTTTGGTAAAACAGATGATATGGATGTAGTGCTAAAACTCGCTAATGGGTCAAAAATTCTAAAAGCTACATTAAAGTAATAATTTAGCCTTCAAAAACAATACTAAATGTTTCTTTATCTAGATTAAATTTTCTTGTAGAGGAATATAAGATTTCATTATTAATAGTAAATTTAGTATTTATTAATTTGATGCTACTTTTTGGGTGTAATGCTTGTTCAATGTTTTTAGAAACAATAATTCCAATTTTTGTACTATTTTCATAATTGGATAAAAACTGAATAAACAATTCTATATTTTTTATTTCTTCATCAGTAATGTTGGAATTGGTTCTATTTTGATCATGCAAAATTCGCCAAACTAATTTTGGTCGATTCCAAAAGGCCAATAATCTTGGTGTACTTTCTAATTTAATATTAATGTTCTGATCACTACAGAACTTAATAACATTATTTTTTATTGGAACTAGATCAATAGATTTATATTTTCCGTCAAGAAAAATTGATATAAATGGATCTATACTCTTGGAATTAAGATTATCTTCATCAATCATGTGACCTAGCTTCGTTTTTTTTACACTCAAATATTCTGCATTATTATCGTTTGGACAAATTACTAATGGAACCCTCTCAATTACCTCTATTCCATAACCACCTAATCCAGCAATCTTTCTAGGATTGTTTGTAAGTAATTTTAGTTTTTTTATTCCTAGATCGGTTAATATCTGTGCTCCAACTCCATAATTTCTGAGATCAGCTGGAAAACCCAATTTTTCATTAGCTTCTACAGTGTCTAATCCACCATCCTGTAAGCTGTATGCCTTTAATTTATTTATTAGACCAATACCTCTGCCTTCTTGTCTCAAGTAGACAACAACTCCCTCTTCCTCTTTTTCTATCCTTGATAAAGCAGCCTCTAACTGGGGTCTACAATCACAACGTAATGATCCAAAAGCATCGCCAGTTAAGCACTCAGAATGCATTCTTACTAGTACAGGTTCACTTAATTTTGATGATTTTTGTTTAACTAATGCAACGTGCTCTGAACCATCAAGTTCATTGACATATCCATAAGCTTTGAAATTACCAAAAACACTTGGAAGAACAGCATCTGATTTCCTAAATACAAATCTCTCAGTTTGAAATCGATAACTTATTAAATCAGCTATGGATATTAATTTCATTCCCCACTGTTTTGCATACTCTTTAAGTTGTGGAAGCCTCGACATGGAACCGTCAGGATTTTGGATTTCACAAATCACTCCAGCGGGATAAAGACCTGACATCGCCGCAATATCTACTGCCGCTTCGGTATGACCTGCCCTCTTTAATACTCCACCTTTTTTTGCTCTTAATGGAAAAATATGTCCTGGCCTCCTTAAATCATCAGGTTTTGTATTTGGGTTTATTGCAACTTGAATCGTCTTTGCCCTGTCTTCAGCGGAAATTCCAGTAGTAACATTATTTTCAGGACCAGCATCAATTGATATCGTAAAAGCTGTTTGATTTTCATCTGTATTTCTATCTACCATTAATGGTAAATCTAAAGAGTCAAGCTTTTCACCTTGCATAGCTAGGCATATAAGGCCACGTCCCTCAGTAGCCATAAAATTAATTTGCTGTGGAGTTGCAAACTGCGCCGCACATATTAAATCTCCTTCATTTTCTCTTCTTTCATCATCTACAACAATTATGCATTCACCATTTCTTATCGCTGCCAACGCATCACTAATAGGATCAAATTCAATTTTAAAAGATTCATTTATATCCAAAATTGTTCCATTATTTGATTTGGGACTTGTTTCTTTCATTATTCCTATCAATAT
>CACGBL010000044.1:0-5136 GCA_902571355.1 uncultured Synechococcaceae cyanobacterium
TTTAATAGATAAATTTTGATTATTAAAATCTAAGTTATTTAAACCATTATCTCTTAAATTTTTTCTTATGTTCTCAATCATTTCTCTATCAGTAAGATATTGATCACAAAATCTACTACTATATTTTTTATAAGTTTCAGCTGTAGATACTGATATATTTTGATTTTTTAAAAGAATTACTCCATATTCAAAGTTTGAATCTAATTTCTCCAAAATTTCTCCTCTTCCAAAACATAATTGAATACCACCATTTATAAAAAAGGGAATATCAGATCCTAAAGTCGATGCTAATGAACATAATTTTTCTTTATCTAAGTTCAAATCCCATAACTTATTAAGACCAATTAATGTTGCTGCTGCATTACTGGATCCACCAGCTAACCCTGCGCCAATTGGAATATTTTTTCTTAAAAATATATTCGCACCGTAATCTATATTTGATTTTTTCCTTAATAGATTTGCCGATTTAACAATTAAATTATCATCAGATAAGCTTAGATCATTACAATCAGACTCAAGTTTAATTAAACCTTCATTATTAATTTCAAATTCTAAATAATCAGAAAGATCGATATTTTGCATAATCATTGCTAACTCATGAAATCCATCCTCTCTTTTACCAATAACTTCAAGGTGCAAATTTATTTTGGCAGGAGATTTTATATTAATTTTCGTTTTAGCTAAATCTTGCATATACTTAAATTTTTATTTTTTAATTTTAATACAATTTTCTGCAAGCTTAATCCATTGGTCAATTGAAATATCTTGTGGTCTTAAATTAAAACAAACTTTTGAAGATTCAGATAATTCATTTATCTCTTCATTTGAGAGTATAGAATTAAGAGTATTTCTAAGCATTTTTCTTCTTGAATTAAATGAAATTCGAAGAAGTTTATCTATATATTTTTCTAGATTAGTATCTAATCTTAAATCATTTTTAATTGGTTCGAAAACTACTAAAGAAGAAAAAACTTTTGGAGGCGGACTAAATGATGAAGGCGGCACATCACATATTCTTTTTATTTTTGATAATAGTTGCATTCTTATACTAAGCGCACCAGCATTGGGACTGCCTTCTTTTGACAAAATCCTATCTACAACCTCTTTCTGCATCAAAAATATTATTTTTTCGTAATTATAGTTTCTTATAATGCCCAATCGACCTATGAAAATATCCAATATTGGGCCAGTTATATTGTAAGGAATATTTGCAATCACTTTCGTAATCTTCTTATTAATCGAATCTAAATTTACAGAAAGAATATCTCCCTGCTGAAGTGAGAACTTATCATTATTATTGAATTTATCATTTAATAAATTTATTAAATCTTTATCTAATTCAATTGCATGTAATTTTTTAATTTCTGAATCTAACAACTTTGATGTTAAAGCTCCTTTACCAGGACCAATTTCTAAAATAAAGTCATTTTCATTAAGAACAGCAATTTCTTTAATTTTTTCTAATATTTTTTTATTTACCAACCAGTGTTGTCCAAATCTTTTTTTTTGATGATAGTTTTTAGAATTCATCTAAAAGATAAATAATATGTTTAAATTAAATATGAATTTATTTAATACTTTATATCATGAGCTTATCAAAAAAAAATTTAGATAAACTCAATAAATTTAAAAAAAAGAAAAATTTAAATAACGAAAATAAAAATATAAATATAAATAATTCCACAAATATAACTAATAATGATAATTTAATCACCAATCCACTTAATTCAGAAGATCCCAATAAAATTTTTTATTCGTTAATTGATAATTCAGAATCTTTAGAAGAGACTTCTAACATTAATAACTCATTAAGAGAAATTGAGATTAATCAAATTAATATGAATTCTAAAAAACATAATTTATCCAAGAAATTAACAACCGAAGAGGAACTATATGATGAATTTAATTATCTTCTTGATGAATAATTAGTTTTAATATTTACTTATGCTTCAGAGTAATAGATTAGCAATTTATGCTATCGGCAAAATAAAGAAACTTTGGATTAGAGATGGAATTAATCAATACAAAAAAAGAATGCCTGAACTTGTCATTAATGAGTTAAAGACTTTTAATTTAAATAATCTTAAATCCAATAACAATATTATTATCTGCCTAAGTGAAGAAGGGAAACAGTTTAATTCAGTTGAATTATGTTCCTTACTCTTGAATTTTAAAAATAAAAAAATTAATTTCTTAATCGGTGATACTGATGGAGTTAGTTCAGATATAAAAGAAAAATCAGATCTTGTACTAAGTCTATCTCCTTTAACTTTTCCTCATGAATTAGCTAGATTAATCCTAATCGAGCAAATCTATAGAGCTATTTCTATATCTAACAAATCCCCTTATCATCGTTCTTAAAAAGATTAGATTTAATCTAAAATTAATCTATAAAAGTTTAATAACTAACTATTTTTTGTTTTTTGCTATATAGTACATATATACTATTAATTTAACATTGGATTCTTTCGATTCAACTACTAAAAAATTTAAAATCCCATTATTAACTGATTCGGTATCAGCAGGGTTTCCTTCTCCTGCAGATGACTATACAGAAGAAAATATTGATTTAAACGAACATTTAATATCTAATCCGTTTAGCACTTTTTTTCTTAGAGTTAAAGGTGACTCAATGATAAATGCAGGAATTAAAGATAAAGATTTAATAATAGTAGACAAGAGCTTAATAGCCAGGCCAGGGAATATCATCATTGCAATGATAGACGGAGAATTTACAATAAAAAGATTATCTATAAAAAATAATGAATTATATTTAAAAGCAGAAAATCATAATTATCCTGATTTTAGATTTAAAAACCATATTGATGTACAGATATGGGGTGTTGTTATTTATTCAATACATAGCTATTTATGAGAATTTCAAATATTGATGCAATAGCTCTTATAGATGCTAATAATTTTTACGCGTCATGTGAACAAAATATTAATCCTCATTTGAGAAATAAACCAGTAGTAATTTTATCTAATAATGACGGATGTATCATTGCAAGAAGCCCTGAAGCGCGAGCTTTAAAAATTAAAATGGGAACTCCGTATTTCAAGGTCAAAGAAAGACTAAATAAATTAGATGTAGCAGTCTTAAGCTCAAACTACTCGCTTTATGGGGATATGAGCAGAAGACTAATGAATTTACTGAAAAATTACTGTGAACAGATAGAAATTTATTCTATTGACGAAGCATTCGTCTCGATTTCTAGACCTAATGATAAAAATCTATATCCTTGGGCAAGAAGCATAAGATCATTAATATATCAGAATCTAGGGATTACCATAACAGTAGGAATAGGAGAAAATAAAGTAAGAGCAAAAATTGCTAATAAACTAGCTAAAAATATTGATTATTCAGCTGGAATATTTGATTTAGCTAGAACCGAAAATGAGAATAATTATTTGAAAAGAATTAGTATAGATAAGATATGGGGAGTCGGGAAACAAACCTCTAATTGGTTGCAAAGTAAAGGTATTAAAAATGCGAGAGAACTAAGAGATATGGAAGAAAATGAAATCATTAAGAAATTAGGCATCGTAGGGAAAAGACTGCAATTAGAACTGAAAGGCCATAGATGCCTGCCCATAGAAAATAACAAGAAATCAAAAAAAGAAATTCAGGTGAGCAGGAGTTTCGGCACGCCTATCACAAAATTAGAAGACTTAACTCAAGCACTGGCAACTCACGCAATAAAAGCCTCTGAAAAAATGAGAAGTCAGAATTTGCAATCATCTGATATTAGAGTATTTGCCAGAACCAGTAAATATTCAAGTCAAAATTATCAAAGAAGTGCTCATAGAAAACTTACAAATGCAACAGATGACACAAATAAAATTTTAAAAATAGTAGTTGAATTATCTGAAGAAATTTATAATCCTGAATATAAATTCTCAAAAGCTGGTGTTTTAATGCAGGATTTAACTAATAGCGAATATTTACAGCAATCAGTTATCAATTACAAATCTCAGAAAGACTTAAAAAAATCAGCAAATCTTATGAGAACGATTGATTTATTAAATAAAAGATTTAATAACAATGCAATTACATGGGCCATTACAAAAAATCCACAAAGTTGGAAGATGAATAAGAATTTCCTAAGTCGCTCATCTACAACTGATATAGAACAAATACCAACTATAGTGAAGTAAACAAAATAGAATGGAATTTATATTATTTTTGAGCAAATTAGATAAAGAGATTCTTAACTTATTAATTAAAGCAAACTACATAGTTGAAGAAAATAAAATTGAATGTCTATTAAACAAAGAAATAAAAGGGCTACATAATTTTAAAGAGAATAAAATAATAATATGTACTGAAAACGCAAAAAGGAAAACAAATTATAGAAATAAGAATCAACAACCAAATAAAGATAATTTTAAAACAGAAAGGGCGATAAGAAAAGCATTAAGACACGAAGCAACTCATGCGATACAAAAATGTAATGACAATAAAACAATAGGGGATATAAAAAAATTAGAAAGGAAATTGCATCAAAGTAAAAGAAAAGCATTAGAGTTCTCTAGTTCAAATTTTTCTGGGACTTATGCGAAAGAAGTAGAAGCTTATGTTCTTGAAGATAAACCCAAAAAAGTTAAAAAATTGATTAAAAAATACTGCCTATAAATTAAAAATTTTTATATCAACTAGCGATGAAATTGCCACAACGTTGTTTGTCTAAAAAATTAATATGTTGCCTCTCTAAGTAATATAATTCCTGAAATTTGATCGCATCTGAGTTTAAATCCTTAAAAAGATCATCTATCTCTTTATTTGTATTTGAAGAACCTGAAGAAGGATTATCAATTAAAATAGATATACAATTTTCTAAAGTTTTTAATCTTTGAGATCCCCAAGATTCAATTAGGTGTCTACATCTTTTAAGAGAATTATATTTCTCAAGAAGTGATAATGTTCCTAGTAAATTGTCTTTAGGATTACTCAGCAATGTTAAAAACAACTCATTTGGATTAATAAAAATGTTAATTTTATTTGATGATTCAGGATTATTGAGAGCTAAATAATCAGGCAGAAGTGAAATTAAGTTAATAGAAGAAAAATCTTTTAGAAGATTTTGACTATTTGATTGTTTTAAATCATTTAAGTAGTTTAAACCTAAATTATTT
>CACGBL010000045.1:0-4330 GCA_902571355.1 uncultured Synechococcaceae cyanobacterium
ATACTATTTTATCAATAGAATCAACTAATTCTTTACAGAAGATTAGCTAAATGTTTTTTAAAGATTTTAGAAGGATTAAAAAGTTAGGTAAATATTTAACTAAAGATAAAAAAACAATCTATCTAATCTTGATAGTTTTGTTACCTGTTTCTTTCTCTGGAGCAATTCAACCATTATTAGTTGGTCAAGCCATTACTATTCTAAAGAACGAAACTACAGATGTTTGGCTAAGTAAAACTTTCTTTGGGCAGTCAATAAATGCCATAATCATAACTTTATTTATAACTGTATTATTCAGATTAGTTCTACAGGGATACCAAACTTATAATATTCAAGCAGTGGGACAACGTTTGACAGCAAGAATAAGAAGAGAACTTTTTGATCATTCAATATCTTTATCTCTTAAGTATCACGATAAAATGCCTGTAGGGAAATTATTAACGAGATTAACAAATGATGTTGATGCTTTAGCCGAGGTTTTTGGTAGTGGGGCAGTTGGAGTCATTGCTGACTTCGTAAGTCTGATAGTAATTTCTTTGACAATGCTGTCAATTGATAGAGGGCTTGCCATTTTATTACTTTTGACTCAAATCCCAGTTTCATATTTTATTATTTGGCTTCAAAAACGTTATAGAAAAGCCAATTATCAAGTAAGGGAAGAATTGTCTCAACTCAACTCTGATTTTCAAGAGAATCTTCAAGGTTTAGAAGTCGTTCAGATGTTCAGAAGAGAGGCTTTCAATAGCAAGAAATTTTCCAAAACTGGAGTTGCTTATAAGAAAGCAGTTAATGGAACAATATTTTATGACAGTAGTATTTCGGCATTTATAGAATGGATTTCTCTTGCCGCAGTTTCCTTGGTTTTAGCAGTTGGAGGTTATCTTGTTACTTCTGGAAATATTGGTCTAGGAACATTAACAACCTTTATTTTATATTCCCAAAGACTTTTTGAACCTCTTAGGCAGCTTGCAGAAAGATTTACTCAAATACAAGGAGGTTTAACAGCTGTAGAAAGAATAAACGAATTATTGGATGAAGAAATACAGATTAAGGACTCCACTTCCACAAAATATTTTTTAGAAAATGCTGAAAATGTAAATAAAAAATTTAAGGGCAAAATTGAGTTCAAGAATGTAAATTTTTTCTACAACGAAGGAGAACATATTATAAGGAATTTATCTTTCAAGATCAATCCAGGAGAGCATGTGGCTTTTGTAGGGCCAACCGGTTCAGGTAAAACCACCATAATAAGACTATTATGTAGATTGTATGAGCCTCAGTCAGGCAAAATTTTAATCGACGATATAGATATCAAAGATATTCCTATTGCAACTCTTAGAAATATGTTGGGAGTAGTTTTGCAAGATACCTTTATCTTTAGTGGAAATGTCGCAGATAATTTAAAACTAAATTCCAATGTAGACAATCTTGAATTAGAAAATCTTTGTAACGAATTAGGGTTAGATAATTTATTACAAAAATTACCAGAAGGCTTGAACACCTTACTAAGAGAAAGAGGGGGAAATCTCTCTTCTGGAGAGAGACAACTTCTTTCAGTAGCTCGAGTAGCGATTAGAAATCCTGTTGTTTTAATAATGGACGAAGCAACAGCGTTTATGGATCCCTCTACAGAGGCTACTTTGCAGAAAGATCTTGAGAGAATTCTTTCAAAAAGAACAGCATTAGTAATAGCTCACAGATTAGCCACTATTGAAAGTTCTGATAAGATTTTAGTCTTAAAAGGGGGATCATTAGTTGAAGAGGGAACACATAGTGAATTGAGACTGAAAAAGGGTTTATATTTTCAGCTCTCTGAGCTTCAACAAAAAGGATTCGTGAATTTTTAATGATTTTTAGAAATCAAGGATCGTTAATAAAAAAATCAAACACTTTATCAAGGGAAGGGCTGATAGATCTCTATGGTTTAAATTCTTATGAGTTCATTCAAACAAATAAAGAAGAAATATTTGTATGTAGTAAAAATAAAGATTTAGATCTAATAGAACTAGATCAACTTTTGCAAACTGTTGGTTGGAGCAGAAGACCTATAAGGAGGGTAAAAAGAGCTTTAGATTTCAGTATTTTGGTGGTTGGGTTATGGCGTCATGATGATAAATTCCCCAGACTAGTAGGATTTGCGAGATGCACTGGCGATGGAATTCTAGAAGCAACTGTTTGGGATGTGGCTATTAACCCTGTCTATCAAGGACTTGGATTGGGAAAAGAGTTAATGAAATATGTCCTAAAAGAATTGAAAAATATTGGAATTTCTAAAGTAACTCTCTTCGCTGATGCCGAAGTGGTTTCATTTTATAAAAGACAAGGTTGGACATTAGAACCTAGAGGCTCTAAATGTGCTTTTTGGTATGCAAATTAATCATTTTTTGTAGTATTCAGAATATATAGATTTTAACGATTCGCCTTTTAACCATCTTCTTCTAAATTGCCAGTTCTTAATTGCTTGGAGAAAAATATTAGTTTTTTCCCATTTCCTTGAACTTATAAAAATAGGAAAATTTAATTGTTTTAAATCTTTTTTTTTGTTTAATCTCCTTAAAAAATCTATATCTTCCATCAAAGGTATTTTTCTAAAACCATTATTCTTAAGGTAGGTAGTTCTATGAATTATCAAACCTTGATCACCATACGGTTGTTTAAAAAATTTACTTCTAAAATTCACAAGAATTTCGAGAACTCTATAAATTATCTTTTTGTGATTAATTTTGAATTCAAAATAGTAAATACTATTCTTGTTTCCCTTTAAAAATGAATTTATTTTTTTAAACCAATCATGAGTTAATCTTGTGTCTGCATGTAAAAATATTAGCCACTCTCCTTTTGAATTTTTAGCTCCAATATCTAATTGCAAACCTCGATTCCTTTCTTTGGATATAAATACTTTCGCTCCATAAATATTTGCTACATCGATAGTTTTATCTTCACTTCCAGAATCAACAATTATGATTTCGCCCTCTTTCTGAATACTTGATAAGTCTGAAAGCAATAATGGCAAATTACTAGCTTCATTAATAGTTGGAATGATAATTGAAATTTTTGACAAGTCGATTACTTTCTTTTTTCAATATCAATAATTGTATCTATATCTATTTTTTTATCTAAAAACTTATATTTTAATTTTTTAGATGCAAAATTATCAATTGTATTTTGAAGAACATTTTCTGTCCCCCACTTTATGTTGATAAAAGGTAAATATGTATGTGATAACATTATTTTTTGTGATAAGCCAATAAGCCAATATCCTCCATCATTAGATGGTCCTAAAATAAGATCATTATGTTGAAGCTCTTTTAGAGTATTCAACAAATCTTGATGGCATAAATCTGGAAGGTCTGTACCAATAAAAATAATATTTTTGATCTTATGTCTTGCACAAAATTTTTTGTTGATAATTATTTGCCGTTTCATTTTTTCTCCCAAGCAGCCTTTCCCCTGCAAATTAAATTTTTTGATGCCTAATTCTCTAGACCATTTTCTACAATTTCCTACTCCCAAACCAGTTATGGCAATAGAAATATCAAGCAGTTTATTTTTTTGAAGAAATTTTGCGACTGAAATTGTATGTTTGGTCATTACACTTTGTACTTTCGCAGAATTACTTTTACCTATATCTTTTGACAATCTTGTTTTGCATCTTCCAAAACCATGCCATTTCGCCATGATAATAAGTAATGCTTTATCCAATAATTTAGTGAAATTTAAAATAATTATATGCCTATAAAAAATATAAAAATTTATTTTTATAAATTTAGTCGATACTTTGTTAAATAATTTTAAATTTGTCGTGATCTTGTGATTTGATAATGGCCAATTATTAAATTCCAACTAGATTAATAATCTAGAGAATAAAACCTTGCAAGCAACTAATCCTATTTGGGCGGAAGTTCAACAATCACTCCAAAAAACTTTAAGTAAGCCTTCATTTGAGACATGGATAAGGCCTGCTAAATTTAATTGTTTTGAAAATGGCTTATTAACTTTAATCGCCCCAAATTCATTTTCTAGCGATTGGTTGAGAAAGAATTATTGTGAAACTATTGAAAAAGCTGCAAAGGAAATCTGCGGCCATGATGTAAAAGTTGTTTTTAAATCTGAAACGAATACCAACAGTGATTTAACAAATGAAGATAAACCTAACGAGCAGAACGTTCATCATAAAACAAGACCTTTTTCTAGTAATAACCAAAATAATTCTTCAAAAAATCAATTCAAAAATCCTAATGGTTTAAATTTACGCTATGTATTTAAAAGATTTGTTGTAGGTCCAAATAGTAGGTTGGCTCATGCCGCAGCTTTAGCCGTTGCCGAATCT
>CACGBL010000046.1:0-4276 GCA_902571355.1 uncultured Synechococcaceae cyanobacterium
AAATGTAGATTTGATTTTAATAGACGATATACAGTTCTTAGAAGGCAAAGAGTATACACAGGAAGAATTTTTTCATACTTTTAACGCACTTCACGAATCAGGAAGTCAAATAGTTATTGCAAGTGACAGACCACCAAATCAATTGTCGGGAATTCAAGAGAGATTAATTTCTAGGTTCTCAATGGGTATGACCGCAGATATTCAACCCCCTGACCTTGAGACGAGGACAGCCATCCTTCAAAAAAAGGCAGAACAAGAGAGGATGAGTCTTCCAAGAGATTTAATTCAATTTATAGCAGGAAGATTCACTTCGAATATTCGAGAATTGGAAGGAGCATTTACTAGAGCTGTTGCATTTGCATCTATAACAGGCTTGCCAATGACAGTTCAATCAATTGCCCCAATGCTTGATCCTAATAGTGTTGGAGTAGTAGTTACTCCAAAACAAGTTATTAATAAAGTGTCAGATTTCTTTAAAGTTTCTACTGATGAATTGATCAGTTCAAGTAGGAGAAAACCAGTAAGTCAAGCTAGACAAATAGGTATGTATCTTATGAGACATAGTACGGATCTAAGCCTACCAAGAATTGGAGATGAGTTTGGGGGTAAGGACCATACAACTGTTATGTATGCTATTGAACAAGTTGAAAAAAAATTATCTATTGATCCAAATATTGCAAGTCAAGTTCAAAAAATAAGAGATTTACTTCAAATAGATTCAAGAAAAAATTTATAGTTTTGCTAATAACTAGAAATGAAATTTATAGGATCTTGATCATATCTATGTCTGAAAGGTATCTTATCTGTTTCATTGATATCACTAAGCGATTCAATTTTATTTAATGATTGCCTTAATAACCTTGCTGAAATAATTGGCATATCTCTTGGAACTGAGATTCTATTTTTTAAATATTTTAGAGAGATTCCTGAAAGTTTTTTAGGTATTAATACTTCACCTGTGATCATATGGCTCAAAGCTGATCTCAATGATTCATCAAAGGATTCTTTATTGTATGGGTTTACCTTTAGTAAATTGTCTTTATGCTTTATCACTCTTTTAAGAGCAATTGCCGCATAATATTTTGACTCATAATTTTGGTTTAATTCATAATTACCTAAACCCTCTCCAGTATCTATGAGCTTAGAGAAAGTAATCTGTTTTTCATTGCATTCTTTATAGCATCCTCCCATTTGTGGGGGTAAATCATGAGAATGAGTATGGAAATCTCCTTGAGTACCTCTATAAGTACTTGTCCCTTCAAAAAGGGTAAGCCAGTTATCTACATTAAGGTAATTAGATCTTAAATTAAACCCTTTATAATAAATAAGTGATGCATTTATTCTCTCCATATAGGGAATAAAAATTATATCTCCAACACCAGGCTCTATATCACCAGTGCTAGAAACTGATGGATCAACAAACCCTGATTTTGAGCTACTTAAGATTTCATCGAGTTTAGAAATGGATTCTTTAAATCTTTTTTTTCTAAAAGAATTATCTATAAAATTAAAGCTTTCTTGGCAGAGCCAATTACACCAGGATCTGAAAATTTCTCTTTCTAACTTTCGAATTTTGATAAGGTGACTAGATGTTATAAAAGATCCAAGAGCTCCAAATTCATTTTCTAAAAAAGCTATGATATCGTCGCTTTCAGTTATAACTTGCCCTTTAAATTCAATTGCAGGTAATTTTCCCGATCTGACTTTTTCAAGGAACCAACTTTCTTTTTGGCCGTAGCAAAACATATTAATTTTCTTGATTCTGTATGGAATTTTCTTAAATTCAAGCCATAACCATATCTTCTGACAGTAAGGACACCAAGAATGCCTATCCCTATAGAGGGTAACTAATACATCATTTTCACTATGTCCAAATAATCTTAAATTTGCGTAGGAATTATTTATACCATTGACTCTATCAAGATCTTCAACTTCAAATTTATTTAAATCATCCCATGTCAAAATCCCATTCATTATTTGAATTAAAACTATAAACTAAAGTTATAATAATTGATTAAAAAAAGTCTTGGAATTTGTATTTGATTTAATTGTTGTTGGCGCTGGATCTGGAGGACTCGCGGCGGCTAAACGTGCGGCTAGTTATGGAGCAAAAGTCGCAATCATAGAAGCAAATCAAATAGGAGGAACTTGCGTGATAAGGGGATGTGTGCCTAAGAAATTAATGGTTTATGCAGCTAAAAGTAAAAAAAATATGGATTCTTCTGAAGGATATGGATTAAAAAATGATGGTATTAATTTTGAATCAAATATTTTGTTGAAGAATGTTAGAGAGGAGGTTTCTAGATTAAGTAATTTACATAGAAATTCTTTAAAGAAGTTGAATATAACTATTTTTGAAGGCTTAGGAAGATTTATTACTCAAAATGAATTAGAAATTATTTGTTCAAACACAAAGAAAATTAAAAACAAAATAAGTTCAAAAAAAATTCTTATTTCAGTTGGAGGTAAACCAAAGAGATTAAATATTCCTGGGGTAGATTTGGCATGGACTAGTGATGATATTTTCGAATTAGAAAAGTTTCCCAAATCAATATTAATAGTAGGAGGTGGATATATTGCTTGTGAATTTGCTTCTATTTTCAGAAATTTAGGTACTGAAGTAACTCAATTAATTAGAGGTCAACATTTACTTAATGGTTTTGATGAGGATCTTTCTTCATGCCTAGAGGACTCACCTACTTTTACTGAAATCAATATAATTTCCAATACTCAATTAAAATCTATCAAGAAAGTAAATGGAAATTTGGAATCTACCCTAGACTCTGGAGATAAACTCCTAACTAATAATATCCTTATTGCTACAGGAAGAGAACCAAATCTTTTGCCTTTAAATTTAGATTTTTTAAATCTAAAGATGGATGGCCAATATTTAGATGTCGATGAACTTAATCAAACAAGCAACGCAAATATTTTTGCAGTTGGCGATATTATAAATAAGCCAAACTTAACTCCAGTAGCAATAGAACAAGGGAGAGTTTTTTCGGATAATTTTTTTAATGACCAAAAAAGAAAAGTAAATTATGAATATATCCCTAAGGCCGTTTTTACTATTCCAGAAATTTCAACAGTTGGCTTAAGTGAGAAAAGAGCAAAAGAGATTTACTCTGAAAAAAATATAAAAATATTCAAATGCGAATTTACCCCTATGTCTAATACCTTTAAAAAGAATAAATCAAAATGTATGTTGAAGATTGTAGTTCATAAGCAAACTGACAAAGTCCTAGGATGTCATATGTTTGGAGAAACATCGTCTGAGATTATTCAAATGGTATCAATTTCATTAAATGCAGGGATAACAAAAAAAGACTTTGATATTACTATGGCTTTGCACCCAACTATCTCAGAAGAATTTGTGACTATGTATGGATAAAATTATGAATTAGAAAATTTTAATTTTTCTTGAACAATCAGAAATACTATAAGTAATGCAAAGTAAATAAATAAACCTATCCTTAATTCAGAAAGGAAGTTAAATCCATTCAGGAAAAGTATCTTATCTAGAATGTAGAAAATATAAAGATTAAGCAAAATAAATCCTTCAATTCTTGTGATTTCCCCTTTGCTCCAGAAAATTGGTAAGCATGCAAAGGTAGTTAAAACCATAAAAGGTAAGTCAACTTTTATTAGACTCTGTTCAATTACTAAACCTTTAAATCCTGAAAAAATACTGCAACTTCCAAGGATTAAAAGTTGATTGAGTAAATTACTTCCTATTACATTCCCAATCGCAAGATCTGTTTTGCCTTTAAATGCAGCAATTATTGAAGTTACTAATTCTGGTAAAGATGTCCCAGTCGCGACTATAGTTAAACCAATAACAATTTCATTTACACCCAAAAGAGTAGCGAGCGTTTGAGAACCATTTACTAATATATTTGAACCAATGCTTAAAAGAAATATTCCAAATATTAACTTTAGTAAAATATTCATTTTCCCTTTATAGTTATCTTTTAATTCTTCTATCTCTGGTTCAGCATCTTTTGTCTCCTCTCCTTTCTCATTGATGGTATTGATTTCCCATATAGTATTTAAGATTAAACAAAATATTAGAAATACCCCTGCTTGCAATGTTAATAAGCCTGTTGATGACATAGCCCAAACTGCACAAGAAATTGCCATCAAAAGAGGCACATCTCTTCTGACTATTCTGCTTTTTACTTTAAGAGGTGTTATTAATGAGCTTATGCCCAAAACAACGAGAACATTAAAAATATTGCTTCCAATTACATTGCTTGCCGCAAGCGAATCACTACCT
>CACGBL010000047.1:0-4211 GCA_902571355.1 uncultured Synechococcaceae cyanobacterium
AAGTTAATAGAATTAATAGACCCCATTCTTTTAAAAAACTTTTTATGGAACCAGGCATAGGATTAATAAATTCTTGATTTTCTAAACTTACATAAATTGTTTGGCATATTCAATTTCGTTAAAACCTAATATTACTTTTTCCCCTTCGTAAATCAAAAATGGTCTTTTAATTAATTTGCCATCACTCAAAAGAAGTTGAATAATTTCTTCCTTTGACAAACGATCAATATTAAGATTAAGAGTTTTAAAGGCTTTACCTCTTGTATTAAAAATCCTTTTCTTATCATCAGAGAATTGTTCCAAGGCTAGATTTAAATAATTAACAAGTGGAGGTTCTTTTACAATATCAATTAACTGAAATTCAAAATCTTTGATTTCAAGCCACTTTGCAGCTTTTCGGCATGTAGAGCATTTTAAATAACTATAAAAAATTATTTTTTTCAATTTAATTTACTAATATTTGATTTCTTAAGCACTTTAAAGTTTTTCTTTTTTAGAGGCATACAACTTTTCAATAAATTTTCAACCACCTCAAAATCCCTCCAACCGTCAATTTGAACTGTTCTACCATCGAGTCCTTTACTTGTTCTAAAAAATTCTGCAACATCCTCAAGCTGATTAGGAGCAATTTGATTAATACTAACTATATTAGCCTGCCTAGGATTAGCCATAGGCACGCATAAAAGTTTTCCATCATATGCACCACCATCATGCATATCCAAAACTCCAATAGGTCTAGCTTTTATTAGACAACCTGCAAAAGTAGGTTCGTCCATTATCACCATTGCATCAAGGGGAGCTCCATCATCAGCTAGGGTATTTGGGATAAATCCATAATCAAAAGGGTACCTGACTGAAGAATGTAATACTCTGTCTAGGGCCATTATTCCTGCGTCAGAGCAATATTCATATTTATTCCTACTCCCTGCAGGTATTTCAACAACAATATTCACTATTCCCTTCATTGGAGATGGAGGTATTGAACTAAGGTCCATCTTTTTTAAAATCGTGATTATGAATTATCTCGTTTCCTTGAGATAAAGGTCTGCCAATTAAAATGCTTATTGAAGGTAAAAAAATTGTCAAAAAGGCAAAAATAATACCTAAAGATGTTATTGATAAACTCCTTATACTTAAGGGGTCATCATCATCTCTTTCAAAATCATTTCGAGCAGAACCATGTGAAGATTCTTCGCTTGATTTACTTTGAATAAACTGCTTTGATTTCGTGTAACTCAAGAACTCTTAATTGGTAAAGATTAAGGAGATAATTAAACATAAATATCCTACATTCAAAATGTCAATAAATCAAAACATTGATTGGTGACTTTTTTATTAATTTTTTTCTAGCAAAGACCTAATAGTTTTAAGTTCGTCTAATATTTGCGCCAGTATATTTTGAGCAGCGGAGGAAGGTGTATTAAAGACCTCTACAGTAACTTCCTTTATTCTTAAAATATCTTTTGCAAATCTTGCTACTTCATTGGGATGGAATTTTAAAGGATCTTTTTGATCAGTCCTAAATTCGGGATTTAATTTTCTTGGATTAAAACTAGGGTTTAGATTTCTTAAATCTGTATTTGTATACCTATAGACAGAGGCTCTTGATCTATTTAGGAATTTTTGAACTTCATCAATACCTACTAATTCCTCTTCACTAGAAATATTGGAATCTATATTTTCCATAAACTTAAGAAAATGATTAAGTAGTAGTTAACTTTTTAAAGCGTTTGAACTTCATTACTGAAGAAGTTAGCAGAAAGAATATTCTTAGACTAGTCGCGTTCAGGGACTCAAGACACTTTAAATTATTTTTTCTTCTTAATTGATAAAATTAAATAGTATTAAGGATTTTTCTGTATGCGCGTGACAACCTCATTTCCTCTGGGGACTCTTCGTGACACACCTTCTGAAGCTGAAATTATTTCACATCAATTACTCTTAAAAGCTGGGTATATTCGCAGAGTTAACAGCGGTATTTATGCATACATGCCACTAATGCTTAGAGTTATTGAAAAAATATCCTCAATAATAGAGAAAGAACTTAATAATATTGGTTGTACAAAATTACTATTACCCCAACTTCATCCTGCAGATTTATGGAAAAAAAGTGAAAGGTGGGAAGGATATACCGCAGGTGAAGGAATAATGTTTAATCTCAAAGATAGACAAGGTAAAGAATTTGGTTTAGCACCAACTCACGAAGAGGTGATCACTAGTATTGCATCAGAGACCATCAACTCCTATAAGCAATTACCTCAATGTTTTTACCAAATTCAGACAAAATTTAGAGATGAAATAAGGCCAAGGTTTGGATTGATGAGAAGTAGAGAATTCATAATGAAAGATGGTTATTCTTTTCATTCTTCAGAAAACGATCTAGCTTCTTTCTATGAAAAGGTGGGCAATGCTTATGAAAATATTTTTAAATCTTGTGGACTGCAGACTGTAGGGGTTGAAGCTGATAGTGGAGCAATTGGTGGTGCTTCATCTAAAGAATTTATGGTAACTGCTGATGCTGGGGAAGATTCCATTTTGTTCACTCAAAGTGGTTCTTATGCTGCCAATATCGAAAAAGCTGTTTCTTTACCCTCTCAACCTATTCCACTAAAAGATAATATTGCAGAGTGGTTGGAAACACCTCATCAAAAAACAATCCTAGAAGTTTGCGATAATAATAATTTAGACCCTAGTCAGATTATTAAAGTAGTAATATTCCTTGCACAGTTCGAAGGTGAATTTGATGTCCCAATTCTTGCATGCATAAGAGGCGATCAACACATTAATGAAGTAAAGCTTTTTAACTTAATTAATAAAATTCATAATCTCAATTTGCTTAATCTTAAAAAGATTGAAGACAAAAATATTATCGAAAAAAATCTAATCGATTTACCCTTAGGTTTTATCGGGCCAGATTTAGATAATAAAACTATTAAAGCTAGTTCTAATTGGGATAAAAAATGGACAAGAATAATTGACCATTCTGCAAGTGACCTTTCAAACTTTATAAGTGGTGGGAATAAAGTTAATTTCCATAAAGTTTTTCAAGAATTTTCTTTTGATTCCAAAGACTATCTAGTTGGGGATATCAGGAATGCCAAAAAGGGAGATAAAATATGTAGTTACGATGATGAAGAACTTAAAGAAAAAAAAGGTATCGAGATTGGACATATTTTCCAACTAGGTCAGAAATATAGTGAAAAATTAAATGCAAAGTTCTCTGATAAGGACGGTCAGTTAAAAAATTTATGGATGGGTTGTTATGGAATTGGAGTGACAAGAATTGCTCAAGCTGCTATAGAACAAAATCATGATCAAAAAGGAATTTGTTGGCCTATCCAGATTTCTCCTTTTGAAGTTATTATTATCCCAACAAACCTAAAAGATCCTATTCAAAGTGATCTTACTGAGCAAATCTATAACAACTTTATAATTAATAAAATTGATGTCCTTCTTGATGATAGAAACGATAGAGCTGGAGTGAAATTTAAAGATGCGGAACTAATTGGTATTCCTTTTCAGATAATTATTGGCAGAGATTCTATTAATAAAGAAGTAGAACTTTTATGCAGAACAAATAATACTAAGCTTAAAATTAGTGCTGATAAATTGTTAGAAACATTTATTTCCGAATCTGAAATAATGTACAATAAAAAGTCTTGAGGCTTATTTTTTTTTGGGAGCTAAGTTATGTTACTGAAATGGACATCAAAATTATTTTTTAAGAATCTTACCAAAGCTATATCTTTTGCAATATCTTTAATAGTTGTTTTTACACTATTTAGTTCCCCTTCCATAGCTGCAAAAACCGCTATGACAGGTGACTATACAAAGGATACAATTTCAGTTGTTAAAACATTACAAACAGCTGTTGATACTCCAAAAGATTCTCCAAATAAAGATGAAGTAAGAAGTGAGGCTCTTACACTCATAACTGACTATATTTCCAGATATAGAAATAGAGGGATGGTGAATAAAACGCAATCATTTACCACAATGCAAACAGCATTAAATGCTATGGCAGGTCATTACAAAAACTTTGCAAGTAGACCTTTACCAGATAAACTTAAGGAGCGTTTAACCAAAGAATTTTCTCTTGCTGAAAAAATGGTTCTAAGAGAAAGTTGATACAATTCATTTACTTTTTAAAAGTAAACAAAGATTTTTGAATATATTAAATATTCGCACAAAAATAATGCTCTTCTAAAATT
>CACGBL010000048.1:0-3463 GCA_902571355.1 uncultured Synechococcaceae cyanobacterium
TTCCCATTGATTCGACATATATTGCTTTGGTTTTATCATCAATTTTATTTCTAAAACTATCTATACTATCGCCATCAGCAAATTTAACTTCTATGCCTAATCTTGGAAATTGTACTTTAAACTGATTGTAAGTCCCACCATATAAAAAAGATGTTGAGACAAAATTATCTCCTGCTGTCATGCAGTTCACGATTGCCAGGAATTGAGCAGCTTGACCTGAGGATGTTGCGAGTGCTGCCATACCTCCCTCCAAAGCTGCCATTCTTTTTTCGAAGACATCTGTGGTGGGGTTCATAAGTCGAGTATAAATATTTCCAAATTCTTTTAATCCAAAAAGGTTCGCTCCGTGCTCTGCATTATCGAAGACATAGGAACTAGTTTGATAAATAGGAACTGCTCTAGAATTTGTAGTTGGATCAGGAACTTGGCCTGCATGTAACTGAAGTGTCTCGAACTTTTGGTTGCTCAAAATTTTTTAAATAATCCTATTATCTATTTAACTTAGAAAAGTAAAAAAAAAACAAAAAAAAGATAAATATTTATAAATCCTTTTTTAATGAGGGGTAATTATCTTTCATATACAAACTCAAATCCTCTTTTATCACAGATCTGAGTTTCTCAATATTTGCAGCTTCAATTATTGGAAAAGTTTTATTAGCCTCAGGATCTTTGTCAGTAATTGATTTCCAATTCTTACCAACATTTTTTTCAGAGTTGTTTAAAATCTCATCAAAGTTGAAAACCTTATCGTTGTTTTTAGCATCGAATTCTCTAAACGCTTTATTTATAAGCTGTTTTCTATTTTCGAATAGACTCTTTGCTTTTAAAGTATCTGGAAGACCCATAACTGGTTGTAATTCCTTAAGAAGTTTTATTTCCTCTTCAATTAAGAGTGTCCATACACCATGTTTATTTTTGGGGAGATTAGAATTACTAAAAATATTAATTTCATCTAGGTAAAAACTTAACCATAAATAATATGATTTTTCTTCAATAGTTTTTTTAACGGATATCTTTTTATTTTGAATCTTTGGGAGTAACTTTTCTGCTTTCTTTAAAAACTGTCTGTCTTCTCTTTCTAAATTTATTAATCCCCATCTTTGACTGTAGTCCCATAAATCTTCGTATCTTGTTAAATCTTCTTGATTCCAACCAAGAGCTTTCAGTTCATGAGAACGATGTGATAATTCCTTTTTCAAAAAAACCTTTTAAAACCTTAATAATTCTAACCCTGCATCCAAAATTAGACAATAAATGAGAAACTTAGTTTTTTGTAAATTCAACAAATAATCAATTATTAAAATATTTATTAATAATTTTCAATACATTTATATAACTAGGATTTTTTTTAGAAATTTTATTACTATATTTATTTGTTTTAAGGGCGTTTTGCTCTCTGTCAATAAATAATTTCTTATAAAAGTTTTCAATATCATCAAAAAGATAATCTCCTTTTAATTTTTCATTTAGCTCGAAAGATAATTCAGATTTCACAGATTCTTGGCAAAAATTAGTGATTTCTTCTGAACTAATTAAAACCTTATAAATTTCTTTTTTTTCTTCTGAATTAGCATTAAAGCATAAATAAATCAGATTAATCATTGAGCAATTGTTATTTTTAATTTTGAATTCTTTATAAATATCTGGCCAAAATTTTAAAGATTTTAGACCTTCTAAACCTCCTTGACTGAGAGAGTATTTATTACACCAATTTACAAATTCTGAGACATCTTTTGGACATCTGTTGAGTTGCAAAAGCATATCTGATAAAACTTGTCCTGCTTGAAAATTCCGTGTTGGTTTCCCTTCAGTTGGTAATGTCATACTCCCTAAGACATCAGTCTTAACAGCATTTAATTGAGAAAAAGTATAATCTCCTTTTTCACAAAATTTATCATTAATTATTTCCCTTGCACTAATTATTTCTTCCCCATAACCAAGTTCTTTTAATGAAAGATATTTATTTTCTAATTTATTTTCTTTTCTAACTTTTATTGATACTGATGCGGCCTGATCTAAACATTGAGTTAACAAAATCGTATTAATGGTAGGCAGCATTCCTGGCTTATCGGAATGAAAGTTATTTACAAAACCTGCAAATATTGATGAGATATTTTTTATTGATTTTATATATTGACATTCAATATTGTGAACTCCAGGAGAAACTTGAATTTTCGGTGATAATTGATTCAAAATGCGTGCTCCTATTAATGCTGTTAGCGCATCAGGATGGCAGAAATTTGCAGTAAAACTATCATTAGGATTTCGTAAAGCTCCGTGACGATGAAATCCTGTAAAAAAAGCTAAATTTGGATATTTATTGCAGAGAATAAAAGGTTTTTTATTTTTATTATCAATACAAAAAGAACCAACTAGACAGCCAAGAACCACATTTTCTCTTTTTAAATTTTTTCTGAGTTCTAAAGCATTTTTAACATCATCTTGTATGTGATTACTATTTGAAGCAAGAATAACTATCTCACATTTCAAGAGAAGATCTTTTAGATCAAAAGACTTTATTTTTCCCTCTGAAGAATAATTCCCCATTCTCTTAATCTTTTCAATAATCTCATTATCCATATCAGAAATAACATCATTTGAGAAAGCACCTAACAAATCTCTATCTTCCCTAGGAGCCAAGAGAATATTATTTGATTTTCCATGCATAGCACAGTTGTATGCCAGTGATGCAGGATATAAACCAACACTGTAAAATCCAACTTTGTTATTCTCTATATCTTCAATCAATGAATAAAAATATTTTTCATCTTTGATGTTTTCTACGAAATTATTCTTCATTTTTGGAATCTCTTGATAATTTTTTTAATTTCTTACCCATACCAACATTTTTCTACATTAAAGCAATTTTTGACCATAGCAAATTATTTATTGAAAATATTGAGTTTTTTAATTTATAATTTCTTAGAAAGTGGAAATTAAAAAAAAATAATTATAAATATGGAATATATGACAAGTAATTTAAATGAACAAAAACAATTAATTTCTTCTAAAAATATCTTATTTATTCAAGACATTGACGGAGTTTGTATCCCTTTAGTTAAAGATCCAATGACTAGAGAATTAGAATCAAAATATATCTATGCAGTAAAAAAATTTGCCGAGGAATTTTTTGTGTTAACTTGCGGGGAACATGAAGGTCTAAGAGGAGTTAACAGAATAATAGAGAGGAGTTTGAGGAGCACTACTGAGCCTAAAAACAAAGAACTATATTTAAGAGGATTAGCTGCCTGTGGAGTAGAGTATCAAGACAGTAATGGTGAAATAAGTTTTGAAGGAGTCTCAGAAAAAGAACTAAGTTTTTTATCTAAAGTACCTAGTTTAGTAAGAACAAAATTTAATTATATAGTTAAAAATATTTTTCCTGAACTTAGCCAAGAGGATATCAATTTTCACGCAGTAAAATCAATATGCGAAACACGCTTCTCGCCAACGATTAATTTCA
>CACGBL010000049.1:0-3341 GCA_902571355.1 uncultured Synechococcaceae cyanobacterium
CATCTGATAAATACCCTCCATTCGCATTCCCTACTGCGATGAGTGGATCTTCATAAATTCCAACAACTCTTGTTCCACCACCTGAACCATTATCATCAAAGTCAACCTGACCCGTAACTGAATCAATCTTGACTGTAACCCAACGTTTTGAAACTTTATTTGTAAAGATCGCTTCAAAAATACTATCACCATTTACATCCAGCATTCCCTGATATTTATAGGAAGATGCAGTTGCCTCTAAATCATCTCCGGCATGAAGGTTACCGTCATAGTCTTTTATTGAATCAAGAGTGGTTTCTTTACCAACTTCATAAGCAGTGATTGTTATGGGTCCCTCACTAGAAACACTTGAGAATCCATTACTATCTGGAATATATGAATCATTAAGTGCTGCAATAGTTATGCCTGTATAAGAGTGGAATGGATTATCAAGCCATCCTTCTTGCACGAACTGACTAAAGCCACTTGTTTTTATTACAGACCTATCATTGCTAATAGGAAAACTTCCTAACTTAGGACTACTTCCACCTTTATTCCATTCAGTAGTTGGGTCGTTCGAATAGCTAAAAGAGACTCCACTAGCTGAATTGTCATCATATACATTATTGGTCAAATAGGCCAGCTCTTCAAATTTATAACCATATCCTGTCTCTTTTAAGCTTCCATCCTGACTTCGTGAGACACTAAAAATTGCAGTTTCTGTAATAGTGCCGCCATGCAATCTACCATCTTTGTAGGAAAAATTTCCCTTCAATATGCTTTTGTTTGCATGCTCTGCCATCCAACCTCCAGTCTCAAAATTTTGTTCTGGTCTATACCATGTAAAAATCACAAACTTATCTTCGAGCACCACCTGTGAATGAAATTTAATATCTTCCTCTATATAAACTGTTCCGCTATTTGCTCCATTAAGTGTTCTTGTCATTTCTTTTTTTCAAGTTTATTTTTACTTTTAATTAAAGTTAAAGACAATATTCAGCTTTGTTTTAGAAAGGTACTCGGGCGCATGGGGGATCTGTAGGGGGATCTGTATTCTATAAATACCTAAAATAAACATCGAAGATTTTTCGATACTGAGACTTAATAATACTACAATCTCTAACTCCACTTCTTTCTATAACTAGAATCTCAAGGAAATCTTATTTGAACAACCGAGTCCTTTGGAAGCACTAGGTCGCAGGTTCGAATCCTGTCGCCCCGATCAATCAAACCATTGGATTAGAAATAATATAGTTCGTCTCATTTGGCAAAAGGGGATCTAGAGGGGGAGCTAGCAAACAGTTGTTGCGGTCGTGGATTACTTTTCTAGTGCCTTAGAAGTAGCTATTGAATATAGAAGTTTTCTTCCACCCTTCTTCCAAGAGTTTCTTATATTCTTTTCTTGCTTTTTTCTTATATCTTCGTCAGTATGCGTATATAGGCTCTAATTTGCTCTAAATACCTCTATTACTGGCTTATTTAGACTTATTTTCCTCTAAAAACTGTCACATAGGGGTTGACGATTATGCAAATTCCATACGAAATGTTGAAAGAAATTAGAGAAAGTGGATACGATCAAGAGCTTGTATATAACTACATAAGAGAGCTATTAGACAGCGATAAACAAATTAAAGAAAATAACAATCTAGAGCTTATAGACAATTACTTATTAGACAAAGATCTACAAGAACTATCTAAAAATGCTGCTGAGATACAGATGGCAGCAGAGCTTATAGACAATTACTTATTAGATAAAAGATTTATGAGAGAGCTTGAAGATAGGGATGAATATGATGCTGCTTAAAAATAACTATTAAATATAGATATTTTATTCCCCCCTTTGTTTAGTAGTTCCTTATATTCTTTTCTTGCAGCCTCAACAGTTTCTACCCTGCTAACTTTCATTACTGGTTTACTTGATCTTTTATAAATGCATCCTTAAGAAATCATCATTGCATCTATTGAAGGAGATGGTTTAAATTCATCTTCAAATGGTTTAAATACTTTTATTCTGCTAAGGATAAAATTTAAGTACATCTAAATGTTAATATTTTAAGAAAAATCTAAAGATATCAAAGATGTCTTCTTATGTTTTCAATACAAGAGCAGAATTAGATACAGCTGTAAGTTCTTGGATAGAGAATGAAAGTGAAGCTAAAAATACTTATGGTGATATTAATACTTGGGATGTAAGCGCAATAACAGACTTCTCTATGCTTTTCATGGGAAGGGGTGATTTTAATTCAGATATCAGCAATTGGGATGTTAGTAATGGGGATCATTTTGGAGCTATGTTTCTTCGTGCTTATTCTTTTAATTCAGATATTAGCAATTGGGATGTTAGTTCAGGCATTTATTTTAATTCAATGTTCAAAGATGCCTATTTATTTAATCAAGATTTAAGTAATTGGGATGTTGGGAATGGAACTACATTCTATTCAATGTTTTCTGCTGCTTTATCTTTTAATCAACCTATTGGATCTTGGGATGTAAGGAAAGGAACTGATTTTTCATTTATGTTCGGCTGGGCTGAATCATTTAACAACGATGTTTCTTATTGGAATACTACTGTAAAACCAACTTTTGATTATGGTTGGCCTTATGGAAATATGTTTTATGAGTGTCCTCTGGAAAATACATACGGATGGTCAGCAACAATTGATGACTTTAAAGGTCAAGATATTCATGGAAATCCTACTTCTGAAACATTAACAGGATCTTCGGGCAATGATTTTATTTATGGTAATGCAGGCAAAGACACAATTTATGGAGGAGATGGTTGGGATAGATTATTTGGAGGATTTTTTGATGACACATTAATAGGAGGAAAGAAAGGTGACCTCCTTGACGGAGGGAAAGGTGATGATACCTTGTATGGGAATGAGGGAGATGATACTTATATTATTAACAGCATTAATGACAAAGTTGTTGAGCTTTCATCACAAGGTACTGATTTAATCCAATCTTCTGTTTCTTATACAGCTTCCAATAATGTAGAGAAGTTAACTCTTACCGGATCCAGCAATATTGATGCCACGGGAAATACTTTAGATAATATCCTTACTGGCAATTCTGGGAATAATTCCTTGGATGGAGGAGAGGGGAATGATACCTTGGATGGAGGCGATGGAACTGATACAGCAGTTTTTAGTAAAAATTTTTCTAAATATTCATTTGCAATCAAATCTGGAGACCTTCAAATTACAGGTTCTGGAACAGATATTTTAAAAAACATTGAAAATATTAAATTTAATGATGTTTCAAAAGATATTAATGAGCTTTTAGCACTTGCAAATACAAGTTCTGATTCGTCTGGGTCTTCTGGGTCTTCTGGGTCTTCTGGGTCTTCTGGATCTTCTAGT
>CACGBL010000050.1:0-3242 GCA_902571355.1 uncultured Synechococcaceae cyanobacterium
CTAGAATTAAACTTGAAAGATCTATTTCTCCTTTAAGAAGAAATTCAGGTAAGTTAATAATCCTAGATGGAAGAGCAAATAAAAGAAACTGGGGAAGATTACTTTTGCAAAACATTCAACCCTCAAAACAAATTAACTATATGCTACCTTTTGATTAGGTTATGATTTTAAAAATAACTAAAGAAATATGGGAGAAGCAAAAAGACGTAAAACACTTGGTTTACCTCCAAAAAAAAATAATACTAAAACTAAAATTGATGAGTCCCCAAGATTATTTGAATGGCTTCCCTTTACAGTCAATCAAAGAGATAACCTAATTAAATTAAGTATTAAGGCCAGTTGGTTTGGAATCGGAGGGTTAGTAATCTTATGGATTGTAGTGAGATTTATAGGCCCTGCTGCTGGGTGGTGGACTTTAGCTGATTCTTTATAAATCTAAGCTACTGTTTTTATATCATTAACAGGGATTGTATTAGCAGGATTGCTATTTAATGCTTTCATTGAATTAGAACTGACTTCAGTTCCTTCTGTTAATTTCTCTTTAACCATAGATTCTACTTTATTCCTGATTTCTAAGTTTTGATCAAGCCAAATAATTGTATTATCTCTTCCTTGTCCAATATTTTCTCCTTCATAACTATACCAAGCACCTCTCCTTATAATGATATTGGTCTCTTCTGCTAAATCTAATAAGCATCCTGTTGTACTAATACCTTTCCCAAAGAGAATATCAAATTCTGCAATTCTAAATGGTGGTGCAACTTTGTTTTTTGCTACTTTCACTTTTGCTCTTATGCCATATTCCTCAGTACCTCTTTTAAGAGTTTGAATTCTTCTGATATCAAGTCTTACTGAGGCGTAAAATTTTAATGCATTACCTCCTGTGGTTGTTTCTGGATTGCCGTATGTAACGCCAATTTTTAGGCGTAATTGATTCAGGAATATTACCGTACATCCAGATTTGCCAATATTTCCTGTTATTTTCCTCATTGCTTGGCTCATTAGCCTTGCTTGGCTTCCAATTACGTGATCTCCCATCTCTCCTTCTATCTCGGCTCTTGGGGTTAGTGCTGCGACCGAGTCAACAACTACAAGATCTACCGCACTTGATCTTATAAGTTGGTCAACTATTTCTAGAGCCATTTCTCCAGTATCTGGCTGTGAAACTAACAAATTTTCAACATCAACACCTAAAGAGGCCGCATAAACTGGATCGAGTGCATGCTCAGCATCTACAAATGCAGCTACTCCTCCATTTTTTTGGACTTCCGCAATCGCGTGAAGCGTTAATGTAGTTTTTCCTGAACTTTCTGGTCCGTAAACTTCTACTACTCTTCCTTTTGGATAGCCTCCTCCTAATGCTAAATCTAAGGTGAGCGCTCCAGTAGATATTGTTTCTACTTTCATTCTTGAGGCGTCACCAAGTCTCATTATTGAACCTCGTCCAAAATTTCTTTCTATTTGACCTAATACAAGACTTAATGCCTTGTCTTTTTCTTTTGATTCAGTTTTTTTCTTTTCTTCAAGGCTCATTGTTTGATTTATTGGTTAAAGTTCTTGTAATTATTCTAAATTTGGAAATTTTTATTTAAACCAAACTTCATAAATACAAACTATAGTACATCTGTACTCTAGCTGATTATCTTTGAATTGCAACTAATTCTGCAAGGTTTCCTAATTTTAATAATTTGATTTCATTACTTAACTTATTTTTATCTGATTTTTTCAAATATCCCCAATCAGCTAGGAAGCAGGGAATGTGAGAAGTTTCTGAATTTTGTTTAATATCGATTAGAGTTTTTTTTCTATCTTCTATAAAGCCTAAAATTTCATAAGTTTGTGTAAGTTTTTCAGCTATTTTGATTTTTGTTCCTGATTCATAACCAAAAATAAATTCTGGAAAAATATTTAATTGTTTAAGAATTTTTTCTGCAAATATTTTACCTTTAGTTGTTATAACTCCAGTTTTGATTCCTCTTTTGCTTAATTCTTTCATAAATTTTATAATTTCAAAAAAAGGTTTATGTAAATTTACCCACGATTTAAAATCTTTATCAATTTGGTACTTGCGAGACTTATCTAACATTTTTTGTATATCTTCTGCTATCCAGGAATTTTCATTTAATATCCTCTGGCAATTTTGATGATAATTATTAATGAAATCATCTTTATTACCACTTTCTAATGGATTTTCTGTTTTTATAATTTCGTGAACAATTAGAATCATTTCCCAACCATATTTAACCCAAGGCCTAATTTCTTTGAAAGAATTTGGTACTCCTTGATAAAGTTTTTGATCAATAGTGATGTTGGGTGAATTTAAATATCTTTCACAGGCCAGCAAGGAGCTATGCCAATATTCTTGCATTCCATCAACTATTACTCCATCAAAATCAAATAGAAAAATTTTTTGAGAAGACACCAATTGAATATTAGAACTGGGCCGCTAGGATTCGAACCTAGGAATGTCGAGACCAAAACCCGATGCCTTACCACTTGGCGACGGCCCATTGAATTACTATTTTAATACATGAAAAGATTTTTTTCTATCCAAAAAATACAAATTTTTTATAAACATGGCGCTAGTTTTGAAAAATAAAAATATTATTTGAATGAGCTCGATTTCCATGGCTCTAGAAATTTCTGAGCTTTTTTGATCGCTAAACCCATTATTTCAGGATACTCATAGAGTTTTTTGTTATTTTTGTGAGCAAATTCAAGAAGGGGCTGCATAATTTTTCTTGCAGCACTTCCAAATGCTATTCCATCTGGGAGATTGTTTGAATTCAACAATTCATGAGTTTTTTCATTTGTTCCTCCTGCTAATTGAATTAATCCTGGTGGAAGATCTGAACCGATTTTTTCAAACAACTTAACAGCATCTCTACTAGTTGTAGGAGCAAGATCTCCAGACATTGGCCTTCCATCTAGTTGCCAAATAAGGGGAATATCTAGCTCATTCAGAATTTCATATCTTTCCCAAAGAGCTTTCAAAAGATCTTGGGGCTCTTGGGCCTTTTTGAAAGATTGATTTAATCCACAACTAATAGATATCTTGTCTAATTTCATTCCAGAACTTTTAAGGATACTGACAACTTTTGTAAAAGAATCTAGGCGATTGATTTCTGTATGAATTTCTACTGCATTAGGCCTTATTTTTTGAAGTGTTGATGCTAAATCATTTTTTGACAAATTATATTCATATTCACCAATTAGATTTAGAGGACAACTATTTAAACATC
>CACGBL010000051.1:0-3227 GCA_902571355.1 uncultured Synechococcaceae cyanobacterium
TTCGTGGGTATAATGCTTTTATTTTTTGAGATATTTTAATTGCCTCATTATCCCAATAAACTTTAAAGTCTGATTTTTCAATCATTCTTGCGTAAGTAATTTCTCTTCCAAGGGTATTTTGTTTTGTTAATTCGGGATGAGTATTTTTATTAATATTTTCTTCGATTAAAGATGTAGCATTTAAAAATAATTTTGCCGATAAAATACTAAGTTTTTCCGATAGTGTATTTAAATTATCGTTATTATTGATTTTAATTTTTTCTTCCAACAATATGTCGCCAGTATCTAGTCCCTCATTCATTTTCATAATTCCTACACCAGTAAATTCATCGCCTTTTATTAGGGACCATTGGATTGGGGCGGCACCACGCCATCTTGGCAGTAATGAAGCATGTGCGTTCCAACAACCAAATTTTGGGATTTCCAATATCTCTTTGGGTAAAATTTTTCCGTAAGCTATAACAATAAATAAATCACAAGAAAGTGATTTAAGTTCATTTATGAAATCTATATTGCCCCTGATTTTTTCTGGAGTATAAATTTTTATAGATTCTTCCTTAGCAATGCTTTTAACAGGTGAGGCTATTAATTTATTTCCTCTAGATCTCTTCTTATCCGGTTGGCTAACTACTGCGATTACCTCGTGCTTAGATTTAATAAAAATATCAAGACTAGGAATTGAATATTCAGGTGTTCCCCAGAATATAATTCTCACGCGTCACCAGTTATTGATAATTCATCTACCCATATATGTGGGGAAATTCCACTTGTTGTTACCTCTTGGCTTGATTCAATATTTACTATATTTTTCAAAAGATATTTGATATCCCCTGCTATGGTGGCAGATTCTATTGAGATTTTTTACCGTTTTTGTAGAGCCATCCATCAAATGGAAGAGAAAATGAACCTTGACTTGCTCTGACACCTGCATGGATTGCATTTAACTCTTCTATATATACAAATTCTCCCTCATAAGTAGAGTGATCTAGTGATTTTTTTTAGATCAAAGTTTTCTTCTGATTTTTCAACTACGATCCAATCAGGAGATACTGAAACCTTTGATCCTAGTCCAGCGTGGCCAGTGGGAGTTGTTTTAAATATTCTTGCAGTTGATTCAGAATGTATAAAATTTTCAATTCTCCCTCTGTTAATTAGACATAGTTTTTTGGTTGGGGTTCCCTCTCCATCAAATGGTGTTGAAGAAATATTCTTTTCATGAAGGCCATCATCATAAATATTAAGTGCTTCTGTAGATATTTTCTCTCCGATTGAATTTTTATTAGATAAGCTCACTCCATCTATGATGCTTCTAGCATTAAACATTGAGCTAAAGGCGTTAATGATAGTTAAAAAAGACTCTGGGGAAAAACATATTAAATATTTATCAGTTTTAATAGATGAATAATTTAAATGAGAAATTGTTTTCTTTGAAGCCTCTTTAATACACGACTCTATATCTATATCATCAGCTCCATATCCAAGTTTTACGGAACCTGAACTACGAGGCTTCTTATTTTTCTCTTCTGATCTTGCATATAAATATAGTGCTGCTTGACTTTTGGAATAACTTCGAAAGGCACCCTCACTATTTGCATAAACTCTCTCAAAGAAACTCTCAGATAAGCCATTATATGGAACAGATTTTATGGAATCATGACTTTCTATTAGTTTTACTTCCGCTTCTCTTAAAACTGTAAGTAATTTTTTTATTCCAACAGGATTTCTTTTTTTAACTTCCTTAACTTTAATAGGATCCTTCGCTAGTGGTGAAAATTCTGTAGATTCATTCTTATTACCGAAATCAGAAGCTATATTTGCTTGCTTAAGAGCCTTTTTAATACCAGATTCACTTATATCACTTGTTGTAGTAATACCAACTAGATTAGATTGATTCCAAACTCTTATAGTTAAAATTTGCTTTTGTGATGCCTTAAGTTGTTTAGCCTCTCCTTTATCTACTTGCACAGAATAATCATTAGAAAAGCTTGCACCATAATCCCATTTTTTAAGATTTAGGAAATCTGCAGCTTTGGAGATTTGAGTTGTGATTTCTCTTGAATTCATATCCTATCTTCCGCCAACAGTGATTGAATCAACCTTAATATGAGGTTGGCCAACAGTTACGTTGACACTCCCACTAATGGATCCACAGAATCCAGGAGCCAATTCGAGATCATTTCCGCACATTGATATTTTTGGCATAACTTCTTTAGCCTCACCGATCAATGTTGCTCCCTTTACTGGACTAGTTAATTTTCCATCTTTAATAAGATATCCTTCTTCTACCGCAAAATTAAATTGTCCTGTAGCGCCTACACTGCCACCACCCATTGATTTGCAGTAAAGACCTTCACTAATACTATTGATTAAATCCTCTTTCGAGTGCTCACCTTTAGCTATATAAGTATTTCTCATTCTTGATGCTGCAGCAAAAGAATAATTTTGTCTTCTTCCACTTCCTGTTCTTTTATGGCCAGTTCTTAATTCACCTGCCCTGTCGGATATGAATTTTTTTAAAATTCCATCTTTTATAAGAACTGATTTTTCGGGTTCCATACCTTCATCATCTACTGATAATGAACCGAATGATCCTTCTGATATCCCTTCATCTATTGCTGTTACAGATTCATGTGCAATTTTTTCATTCAATTTTTTTTCAAATGGTGTTGTTCCTCTCTCTATTTGAGTAGTTTCAAGTAAATGACCACAGGCTTCATGGAATATAACGCCACCAAATTTATTAGCTAATACAACAGGCATTTGTCCTGCATCAACATAATCTGCATACAACATGTTCATTGAACTTTCAAACACATCATTAGCTGCTTTTTCGTGATCCCATAATCTAAATTCATTAGGCATTCCTGACGATCCAAATCTTCTACTTCCACTAGATCTATATTGGGCATCACTTGCAATTACGTTGAGACCAACTGTTTGATGCAATCTAATATCTGAGACATATGTTCCGTCACTGGAGGCTATAATTACTTCTTGAAGATTTCTTGAGTAACTTCCTTTTCTAGTTATTATTTTATTATTTTTTTTTAAAGACTTTGTGCTAACTAGTAGTTTTTCACTTATCTCATGAATAGATGGGACTTCATTAATCCATTTTTTCTTGGATAAACTATAGTCCCTATGTTTATTTAAACCGTTAAATACTTCTCTTTTGTTGTCTGTTATGTCTAACATCTCAATAGCCTGAGATACCGATCTCATCAAGC
>CACGBL010000052.1:0-2881 GCA_902571355.1 uncultured Synechococcaceae cyanobacterium
GCAGGAACCTTTGATTGGGGAAATGGCAAATTCCCACTAATGAGTGAACCAAGCGCTGCTTATCATGGGCTCGTTCATTGGGACGCTTTTGGCTTCGGGAGTGATATCTGCAAATCTTTGGGAGTACCTGATAATAGAAATATAGCTTTTGCATTGAGAGCGAGACTTGAATGTCTTAGAGACTGGGGATCAGCTCAAAGTCCTTTTAATTCGTTCTTGTTATTGCAGGGTTTGGAAACTCTAAGCTTAAGGATAGAAAGACAAACTTCTAATGCTCTTGAATTAGCAAAATGGTTAGATTCTAATTCTAATGTAAGTAGTGTTAATTATCCTGGCTTAGAATCTGATCCATATTACTCAAGTGCCAAAAAATACACTACTGGAAGGGGTATGGGTTGCATGCTTATGTTCTCTCTTAATGGAGGTTATGAAAATGCAGTAAAATTTATCGATTCCTTAAAATTGGCGAGTCACCTTGCTAATGTAGGTGATTCAAAAACTTTAGTAATTCATCCGGCTTCAACTACTCATCAGCAACTATCTGAAGAAGAACAATTATCTGCAGGGGTTACTCCCACGATGGTAAGAGTTTCTGTAGGAATTGAACATATTGACGATATAAAAGCTGATTTCGAACAAGCACTTTCACAAATCAAATAGGAAAGAAGATTTATTGGCTTTAATAATTCCTAGTAACTATCACAAGATTAGTGATGTTGAGAAAAATCATATATCTTGGATCGAACCAGAATTGGCAAAAAGACAGGATATACGTCCTCTTAGGATTGGTATTTTAAATATCATGCCTCTTGGCAAACAGTATGAATTTAATTTACTACATCCACTTGGTTTATCTCCTCTTCAAATTGAGCCAGTTTGGATAAAGCTTAAAACTCACTCTTATAAAACATGGGATCTTAATCATCTAAATAATCTATACATAACTTGGGAAGAAGCAAATAATCCAGAACCGTTAGATGGAATCATTATTACTGGGGCACCTATTGAGCACCTAGCCTTTGAGGAGGTTAAGTATTGGGATGAATTTGTGAAAATTGTAAATGAAGCCAGAAATTCTTGTGCGAGTACTCTTGGATTATGTTGGGCTGGCTTTGCTCTGGCTTATTTGGCAGGGGTTGATAAGCAAGTTTTTGATAGGAAATTATTTGGGGTATTCCCTTTAAAAAGTCTTGTTCCTGGACACCCTTTGATGGGTACACAAGATGATGAATTTATTTGTCCTCAAAGTAGATTTGCTGGATTACCAGATTTGGAAATGGAGAAGGCCCAAAAAGAAGGGAAATTGAATTTGTTGGCTTATGGAGAAAACGTTGGATATACAATATTTGAATCTAATGATCAAAAACAACTTATGCATTTAGGTCATCCTGAGTATACGGTGCATAGAATTATTAGTGAAATTGAAAGAGACAAAGAAAAGGGAGATGTTCCTCCACCTGAAAATTTTGATCTAAATAGTTCAAAAACCGCTTGGAGATCTCATAGGAATTTGCTTTTTCAGCAATGGCTTTGGTTTTGTTATCAACAAGTTAGTCTTAATTAATTTTTTTCAATGAGCGCTTTCCATACCACCTAGTCTTTCAAATAGGTTAAGACTTTCTTTATTTAACCCTACAATTTCAACTTTAGATCCACCATTCTGGAATTTTCTAATAATTTGCTCAAGTGCAACAACCCCACTTTGATCCCAAATATGAGCTAAAGACATGTCAATTACAATATTTTCTGGATGTTCATGAATATCAAATCCTTGTAAAAAATAAATTTTACTTACAAAAAATAATTGTCCTTTTACATTGTAGGTAGTTAAATTGTTTTCTTTTACTCTTGAGACAGTTATAACTTTTGCAACTTTTCTGCTAAAAAGAATTGCAGCTAATGCAACTCCTGCAATAACTCCAAGCGCAAGATTATGAGGTTTTGTAAGCATAGTAACTGCGAAAGTCATAAGCATGACTGCAGTATCGCTTTTAGGTATCTTTTTAATATTTTTTAATCCATTTATATCTGCTGTACTTATTGCGATCGTTATCATGATTGCTACTAAAGCAGCCATTGGGATTGCTCCAATCCAAGACTTCAAGAGGATAATCATAATTAGTAGAGATATACCTGAGGAGAGGGTTGATAATCTAGATTTACCACCATTCTCAGTATTCATAACAGATTGCCCAACTAAGGCACATCCTGCCATTCCACCAAATAAGGATGCCACAATATTTGCGATTCCCTGTCCTCTTGCTTCTTTATTTTTATTAGAACTTGTATCAGTTACATCGTCTAAAATGTCTTGAGTTAAAAAGGTTTCCATTAAACCTACGAGAGATATTGCAAGTGAAGTCGGTAAAATTATCCCTAATGTTTCAAGACTAAAAGGTACTTTCCCATTTTCTATTGATCCAAAAGGAAGAGAAATACTTGGTAATCCATCAGGTAATTTACCCAAATCGCTAACTGTTGGGACATCTAGATTAAAAAATATGCTTATAAGAGTAATTACTACTATTGCGATAAGTTGAGATGGGACTACTTTTGTGATTTTTGGAAGCCCATAGATAATTACTAATCCTAGGATTACAAGAATCCAAACTACTAGAATCTGAGAGTTAATTGGATATTGATTGATAGTTTGTTCAACTAATCCTTTTGATTCTTTAATCCCTATTCCTAACTGAGGTAGTTGTGCTTGAAATATTAAAAGTGCCAATGCATTTACAAATCCACTTAATACTCCTGTTGGAACGAATCGCATTTGGTAGGCAAGCCTTAAATATCCCCAAAGAATTTGGAAAATTCCAGTTAATATTCCAGCTGCAATGAGATATGGGACTCCTAATCCAGGAGCTTGTGATTCTCCATA
>CACGBL010000053.1:0-2789 GCA_902571355.1 uncultured Synechococcaceae cyanobacterium
TACTCGTAATTGCGAGCCCAATTTCAGCATTTTTTTGGGCATATTTAAACGCATTTTCTAATAAATTGGCCACAATTTCAGCAATTACAGCATATTTTGCCTTTAATGGAGAAATAGTCCAATCCGGCCAAAGAGAAGGTTCAGTCCAATCTCTATTCTCTAAGTCCGCATTAGCTTTACCCCTTTCTAATATTGGCCTCAATAAACTCTGAACAGTTATTACCTTTTTATTATCTAAATTTGGAGGTAATAATAATCTTTCCTCTCCAATTTCCAGAGGAAGTTGAATAGGTGAATTTAATTGCGCTAAAGAATCCATATATTGATTAATTTGTTTTTGCTCCGTTATCATTCGTTCGACTATTTCAATAGAATCATCATCTGAACCAAGTCTTTTTATTAATAATTTTGCATATGTTCTAATAGCCGCTAATGGATTCCTTAATTGATGAATTATGACATTGACCTGATTTTTCAAATAATTGACTTCTTCATTTTTATTTTGACGTTCTAATTCAATAGAGACGCATTTAGCTAAAGATATTGAAAGCGCTTTTAACCTAGAATCGAGAGATACTGGCCAATTACCCCCTTTCAAATCAGTTTCAACTCTAAGCACACCAAGGAGAATATCGTTTTCTTGTAGCGGGTACCATCTTCTATTAGGCGATGAAACCTTTAGGGAAGGATCATCTTCTATTGAAGTAAGTAGCCTATCAATTTTTGGCCATTGACCAATCATTTCAAAAGATGCTTTGCTTCCTTGCTTAGCTGAAGCAAGATACATAACTAAATTTGTCACGCCCATTGAGCAACCAAAACTCTCTAGCTGTTTTAAAATCAATTCTTCAAATTTTTTTGAAAGATTCATAATTAATAAAATTTTGAGAAATTTTTAAAAAAAAACTTGAAAAAGGGCTTGTAAAATATGAAAAAAGTATTAAGATATATAAAGAGGTCTGACTTTAGCCAGCCTTAAATATGAATATTTAATCATATTTTAAGCTACATCAGGGGTTGATGGGTCCTCTATGTAATTTGAAGTGAATTTAAAATCACATATATAAGATTAGTAAAAATAAATAAGACTAATCTCATTAATAATTTCAGGAGTACCAATCAATGTCAAAAAAAAGAAAAAGAATCAGCAGAAGAAGATTGGCTGGCCAAAGAGTAATGGCACATGTACCTATTTATCATATCGAAACTGGCAAACATAAACCAGTTACAGCAGCAAGAAGATTCATAGCTGAAAACGGTCTCTCTGCACCTTCAGTTTTCAATGTGAGGAGAAATGAACACACCACCGATAGATTTTTTTGGGGTGAAAAAGGATTATTTAGCGCCCAATATGCTGAAGAAAATCATTTTCTATTTCCATCACTAAAAGTTGTAGTTGAAGGAATTGGTGAAGAAAAAATATTTGAGGGTCTAGAACTGACTGCAGATGATTGGGAAGAGATTGAAGAATATGAATATGCTTTTGTTTAAAAAATATTACTTATATTTGAACTTATAAAATTAATTAAATTTGAATCAATTTGATGAAATCCGTCAAATTCCAATAATTCACAAAATTTAGAAGACTTACTCTTTACCTTTTTGTAAATAGTCCTAGAAGCATCTATAGGCACAACGTCATCAAAGAAACCATGACTAATAATCAATGGCGAGAGTTTTTCTCCTGGGGCCCAGTTGGGGTGAGGATAACCACTACAAGCTACAATTAATCCAAAATTTAACTTAAATCCCGCATCAATTGCCATTGCCGCCCCCTGAGAGAACCCCAACAAAATTGTTTTTCTTAGTGGAATTTTATCAGTATCAAATTTTTTTAATGTTACTAAAAGTTTATTTACTTCAACCTCAGCTCCATTCCAATCATGTGGATATAAGCTATACCACTGTCTTCCCTGACCGCTTGGGTGTAATCCAGGAGCCCTCAAAGAAATTACCTCAAAATCAAGATTTATCTTTTCAGTCATCTCCTTTCCAAATGCTAAAAGATCATCTGAATCAGCTCCCCAACCATGCATCAAAATAATTCTATGAGTTGCAGTTTGAGAGCTAATCGAGACATATTCATGATTGATAGTATATTTCATGTTTATATTCTTAAGTAAGTAAACTTTCCCATAATGTCTCCAATAGCTTTAGTAAGTGTCTCTAATAAAAAAAATATAATCCCATTTTGTAAGGAATTGGTAGAGCAATTTAATTATAAAATTCTATCAAGTGGAGGAACTGCCAAACATCTTATAGAAGCTAAAATTCCAGTTACTAAAGTTGCAGATTTTACTAATTCTCCAGAAATTCTTGGAGGAAGAGTTAAAACTTTACATCCAAAAATACACGGGGGAATATTAGCTAAAAGAACTGATGAGGAACATAAAAAAGATATAGAAGCTAACAATCTTGAATTAATTGACTTAGTAGTTGTAAATTTATATCCTTTTAAAAAAACTATAGATCAGGGAGCTAAATGGGAAGATGCTATTGAAAATATCGATATCGGAGGGCCATCTATGATTCGTTCTGCAGCTAAAAATCATAAAGATGTCTCCGTTTTAGTAGATCCTAGTCAGTATCAAAATTTTCTTGAAGAAAGCAAAAAAGGTGAATTGAAAGACTCATACAAAGCAAAATTGGCCCTTGAAGCTTTTCAACATACAGCAGACTATGACGCTGCAATATCTAATTGGATAAAAAAAGAAAGAGATTTACAATCTTCCAAATATATTAAATCTTATCCACTAATCAAAACCTTAAGATATGGGGAGAATCCACAT
>CACGBL010000054.1:0-2724 GCA_902571355.1 uncultured Synechococcaceae cyanobacterium
CCCAATACCTCCAATTCCAATGAAATGAAAATGACTTTTCAACAGTAATTTTTTATCCAATGTTTATCTTTTACTTAAATCAAAATAACTTCTAGGTAAAATTTTGCTATTTTTTCTTAAAAAAAATGTTTTTTTTCTTTGAATTAATACAAAACTAGACTTATTTGCTTAATAAATCAAAAAATCCTTACGTTATTGCACAAAATTCAGTATGATCAGCAACTTAGGTTAATCATTTAGAAATTATTAGTTATGACTTTGCGTGTTGCAATTAACGGCTTTGGCAGAATCGGTCGAAACTTTATGCGTTGTTGGCTTAGTAGAGGGGCTTACACCAATATTGAAGTGGTAGGAATTAATGTTACATCAGATCCTAAGACTAATGCTCATCTATTAAAATATGACTCAGTACTTGGTCAACTTGATGGCGTTGATATTCAATACACTGATGATACTTTTGTAATTAATAACAAGACAATTAAATGTTTCTCTGATAGAAACCCAATGAATCTTCCTTGGAAAGATTGGGGTGTAGATTTGGTAATTGAATCTACTGGAGTATTTAATACAGATGTAGGTGCAAGTAAGCACTTAGAAGTAGGAGCAAAAAAAGTTATTTTAACTGCTCCCGGCAAAGGCGATGGCGTTGGTACTTATGTCGTTGGAGTTAATGCTGATAAATATAACCACAAAGATTATGATATTTTGAGTAATGCTAGTTGTACAACAAACTGTTTAGCTCCAGTAGTTAAAGTTTTAGACCAAACTTTTGGAATTAACAAAGGTTTGATGACTACAATTCATAGTTATACAGGGGACCAAAGAATTTTAGATAATAGTCATAGAGATCTAAGAAGGGCTAGAGCTGCTGCTACAAATATCGTTCCTACTTCTACAGGTGCTGCAAAAGCAGTAGCACTGGTATACCCAGAGATGAAAGGCAAATTAACAGGAATTGCAATGAGAGTTCCAACACCTAACGTTTCAGCAGTAGATTTTGTTTTTGAATCTTCTAAATCTGTTACAGCTGAAGAAGTCAATAATGCTCTTAAGGAAGCATCTCTAAGCTCAATGAAAGGCATTATTAAGTATGGAGATGAACCATTAGTGTCGAGCGATTATGCAGGTACCAATGAATCGTCAATCGTAGATAGTGACCTTACTATGTGTATCGGAGATAACCTCGTAAAAGTCCTTGCATGGTACGACAATGAGTGGGGTTATAGTCAGAGAGTTGTAGATTTAGCAGAGATTGTTGCTAAGAATTGGGAATAACTAAAAGTGTTTGAAAGGTGTTTTATTCAATAAATTGTTTTTATTATCATCATTAAATTCTATTGTTGGTTCACCATCAGCAAAAAAACCAATCTCCTTAATATCTTTATCAAGTTTAGATAAATTTTTTGCCCATTTTTTTGGTAATGAGAAAACCAATTCATAATCTTCACCTCCAAAAAAATAATATTCGTCCCATTTATTTCCTTTAGGCCAATCTTTATCTTTAGGTATTTTTCCATAATTTATGACCGCTTTACAGTTGCTAGCTATTGCTAAATCTTGTAGAGCTTGAAATAGACCATCGCTGCTATCAGTGCATCCAATTCTCCTTATTTTTTTATTGGAGCGAGTTTTGAGGAGATTATTTAAAAAATTTGGGTAAACTCTAGGGCGACAAAAATGTTCAATGGACTTAATGATTAATCTTTCATTAAGAGAAAATTTATTATCGAAATTAATTTTATTTTGTATCAAAAATCCAAGTTTGCTAAGACCATGAATTCCTGTAGTTAAGATTATCTCCCCTGGTTTACATGCGTTTCTTCGTAATTCAAGTTCCCCCTGAATTCCAAAGGCTGTCATTGAAATGATCTTTTCATCCCCCTTTGAGCAATCTCCCCCTAGAATTACGCCGCCATATTCTTTTAATGCTTTATTTATTCCTTCGTATAATTCTTCAACCCAAATCCACTCAGTTTTAGGAGGTAGAACTAGGCTTATTGTAATACCTATAGTTTTCTTGCTTCCACTTGATAATAAGTCAGAGATGTTGCTTACAACTGCTTTCCACCCAAGGTCCTTAGGACAAATAGTAATGTCATTGAAATGAACATTTTCTACCAAAGAATCAGTATTAACAAGTAAATTTTCATTTTTAGTTTTGATTAAAGCGCAATCATCTGAAATTTGGTTTTTAGGCATAAATTTTCCTAGCCTATTTATTAATTCTTTTTCCCCTATATCTTCTAATATTTCTTTATGCATTTAATTTGAGGTTTTCAATCCCTTCTAAAACATCAATTGAAATTATTGTGTCATCTTTAGTGAGCTCTTCTAATACATCAAATCCATCTACAACGTAACCAAAGGCAGCATTCCTCCCGTCAATCAAATTACGACCTGCTGGGTTTAATTCTGCTTCATATAAAAAGAAGAAAAATTGCGATGAGCCATCATCAACTGCGGTATTTGAATGGGACCATCCCAGAGTTCCAAGTGTTGCAAAAGGTAATGTTGGCGTCTCTGTGTAAAGACCTAAATCTTCAAAAGTTTGATTATAAAAAGTATCTTTTTCATCAGGAATTCTAATTTCTAAGGGAACGTGACGTTCTTCGTTTGTTTCAGGATCTAAGTAACCAATATTTTCCCCAACTGGATCACCTGTCTGCAGTACAAAAAATTCTTCTGCTCTGTTGATGGGTAAATCTTTGTAGAAATTTTTTGAAG
>CACGBL010000055.1:0-2552 GCA_902571355.1 uncultured Synechococcaceae cyanobacterium
TGGGCATTATGCCTTTTAAATCTTTTTTAAAACAAAAATGGATTGTAAAAATAAGTCCTAAGGAAGCAGCTATAAATATAGATAGAGATTTTTTTAAAAGGGACGAATCTTATAAAAATGATCGAATTACAAAAAGATCACAATCAAAGTATGAATTGAATTTTAACTTAAATAAATATTCAGATTTGAATTTTAATAAAGCAGGATTAAAGACAAAAGTAAAAGGTAATGTTATTTACAAGTCAAGAAATAGACAAATCATTGCAAATGTAAAATCAAATTTTAATGAAAAGGGTTTTTTAAAATTAAAATTCAATACAAAATTAAATCAAGACTTTTTAAAACTGGATTTATTTTCTAACGGTTTAGATCTTGAGAATTCTGATTATATTATTGGTAATAGAAAAATTAGCTTTAAAAAGGGTACCTTTAAATCTAACTTTAAATTTAATAAATCTTCAAAGCGTACATTTTGTGAAGGAAGATTTACTTTTACTAATTTAAAAATAAAACCAGAAGATTTCGTAGAGAATATAAATTCAGATTCAACTAGGTTTTTTTGTAAAGATAATAATTTAATTGTTAATTCAGAAAAATTAAATTATGGAACTTTGACTTCGAATTTTAATCTCAATGTACCATTTAATAAAAGTTCCAATAATATTGATCTAATAGGAAGTATTGGATACATTAATAGCCTGAATCCAGATATCAAATTATCGGGTAATATGCCCTATTGGTTTGATAGAAGAGGTATTAATTTTGGTGATATAGATACTAGTTTTAAAATAAATAGAACTCAATTATCTAATTTAAATATTTTCCGAAAAAATGATATAAGGGGTTTCATTACTGCTAAAGGAGAATTAAAAGGAAAAATTACTGATCCTGATATTTCTATAAACTTTAATGTTGATTATCCTCACTTTAAAGGTATCCGTATTAGAGAGACATGGGAGGGAGATATTAAAAATGAAAATAATCAATTTCTGCTAAATATGAAAAATAGATATTCTCCAATCCCTTCATTTCTTTCAATTAAGTTTGATTCTGATCTTAAACTAGATAATGCAAATTTTATAAGAGTTTTTAACTCAAATAAAGGGACTGTTGGTATAGTCAAAGATGACGATAGCTATAACTGGCGAGCAGATAATTTCCCTCTTGATGAACTTGAATTATCTTTAAACAAAAATCAATTCGATAGAATTGATGGGATTATTAATGGTGAGGGATCAATTTCGTCAGATCAGTCATCACTTGATGGCCGACTTGCTTGGAGTTTAGGTAAATATAGAAATATTAATCTAGCCAATTCATTATTTGAGTTCAGTGTTAAAAATAATTATTTTTATATAAATTCTTCATTGTATCCAATTGATGGAGGAGTAATTGAAGTCGAATATGATTCAAATAAAAATAATTTTATCAATTCAGAATTCACGAATGTAAGCACTAGATGGACTATCCTTACCGCGGTTGATATTTTTAACTTTGATAATAAAAAAGTTATTCCTATAAGTAAATCGAATATTTTAGAAAATTTGGAAATAAATAATGATAATAAATCATTTAAGGAGAGGATCGATTTTATAAATAACTTTATTGAAAATAGTAATGTGCTAGAGGACAAATTTAATTTGCAAAAATATTTAAATAAATTTAGAAGTAGATACAATGGAAAAATTACTATTCAGGGCGATAAACCAGTAAATTATAAATTGAATGCAAAATTAAATGGCTATCTTGATGTCCCTAAAGATGACTATAAGAATAATAAAGAGGAATTTTCTATTGACTTGGAAGGAGGATTATTAACAGGTAAAGGTTCTTTAATAATTAATAAATTACCATTAAGTGCTGCAAATATCTTTTTAAATCAACCAAGAGATTTTCTTGGAGGGATAGATATGAATTTATTTTATGATCTTGATACAAAATCTTTCTCTAGTAAAATTTCTTCCAATAATTCATCAATTAAAGATAAAAAAATAATATTTGATAAAGGACTTGTTGAATTTGATAATTCTGTTTTTGATATTGATTTTTCCCTTCTAATAAATAATTCTGAAATTCCAATTTATATTGAAGGCTCAATACCTATAAATAAATCAGATAATTTTGATCTAAGATTGATTGGGAATGGAAAATTTATTGAGTTAATAGATATTTTTGCAGATGAATTCTTTACCTTTAAAGAAGGTGATGTGAATCTTAGAATTATTCTAAAAGGCACCCTAAATAAACCTCTATTAAATGGATTTGTAGTAATTAACAATTCTGAAATTGATTTTTTCAAAAATATAATAAAAGATATCAATAGCATAATAATTTTTGATTTTGATTCTATAGAGATCAATAATCTTCAAGCAAAGGCTAAAGATTCTGGAGAAATTTTTATAAAAGGTTCTTTGCCTTTTTATAGTAAGAATAATTCCGAGAAGGCAAAAATTAATTTGATAACAAAAAGATTTACTTTAGAGAAAGATAATTTTAATTTTTTAATAGATTCAGATATCGATTTAAGTGGATCATTTGAAAGTCCTGTTTTG
>CACGBL010000056.1:0-2531 GCA_902571355.1 uncultured Synechococcaceae cyanobacterium
ATAAGTTCCAAAATCACTAAAATCAGGTAATTGAACTTTACAAATTTTATAACTAATAAGTAATTGTGAAGCCTTGAAAATCTTATTAGTAATTATCTCAGGAGCTGGGCCACCATTAGAGATATTCAATTTCACTCCAAAGTCGCCATCAATCCCACCAGGATTATGGCTTGCGGAAAGAATAATTCCACCAATAGCATTTTCTTTTCTAATTAAATGTGATGTCGCAGGAGTGGATAATAAACCGTATTTTGGAACAATAACCTTTTGAACTTTATGAGCAATGCATATTTGGACAATTTTTTCTATTGCTTCAATATTGCCATATCTGCCATCACCACCAACTACTAATGTTGAACCTTTTAAATCATCTAATGATTGTAAGATTGCTTCAATAAAAACTTCTAGATAATGTTCTTCCTGAAACTTTAAAGTACTTTTTCTTAATCCAGAGGTACCTGGTTTTTGATCTAGAAAAGGAGAATTTATATTAATTACACTAACTTGGTTCATATTTTTAAGAAACTTCCAAAAATCTAACTAAATTAATGAGGCATTTCGGAAGTTCTTAACATAGCGATAAACCATAATGAAGAAATTAATAATGCACTAAGAATTCCATAATTAACACCAAATTTAGAAATTGTAATTGGAACTATTAGTGGAAACGTTAATGCCCCAAACAATGGAGTAAAAGCTACAATTTTTTTTAGCATTAATTTATTAAAACCATTCAGTCTCAGCATTATCTTTTTCATTAGTATCGTCAAGTGGTGTAGTTCTATCAAATTTCATTGATATACTTTTTTCTTGCTCACCAGATACATCAACAGCTTTAATATCATATTTTTGAGTCCCGTCTCTAAATGGCACTTGAATTCTAAAAGTACCATCTGCAGCAAGAGGTACATCTTCTCCTCCTATTGTTAATTTTGCAGAAGGCTCTGTAGCTCCATAAACAATTAATTCAGCATCAGCAACGAGCCAAAAAGATCTATTTTTAACAATTCCGCTCCCAGAATCATTTAAACCTGATGACCATTTACCAGCCCCTGAGTCTGTAAGATTTTCATTAAGGTTTGTTGAATTTACGTTTTCCATAAATTCTTCAGAACCAACTTTTCTTCTGAGAGGAATGTTAGTTGCTGCTTGGTATAACCTTTCATGCATACCATTTTGTTCTGAAACAACAGGATTAGAAATATCTGGGATTAACTCAGAAGTAGAATCTAGATTAAAAGGTACAAATTTATCGAGAATTTGCTCAGAAGGATGAGACCCAGGAACATGGCTTATCGAAGAAAATGCTAATGACATCCAGTTAAAACCATATTTGTAACCTAATTCAACTTTATAATCTCTATCTGCAAGTGGGATTGGCAAGTACCACTCGGTGCTGTAACTATCAACTGCTATCTCCCTTAGTGTTCCTTGATTCAAGTTGCTTCCTTCAGAACCAGATGCATCAAATAATCTTAAACATAATTTATTAGCTCCCAAAGATTGTGCTCTTTCTCTATCTGCATCAGAAATTTGCCAAAAAACATAAGCCCAATCTGGATCTCGTGGTAGAAAAACTACATTTGTTTTAACTTCTTCACTAGTTTTGTAAGCATTGGAATCTAGAGTTTCTTCAGATTTTGACTCAGGAGGTGTAGTGTATGCAATTTTTGTAGATTTTTCTTGATATTTTAAAATTAAATCAACTAAGACAGCTTTTGTTTTACGACTGTATAGCGGAACCGATAATTTACTTGCTTCTTGACGTAATTGTCTGAGGGTTAGTGAGAGTAATTGATCTTTATTCATGATCCCATCAGCCACTTTAAATTCTCCGTTTTTGCTTGGGATCAGTATGTTCTTTTTTTTTTGGAATTGTGTGACTTTTTGGCCTGTCGTCAGGATCCTCTGACTACTAAAAAATTCTCAAAATTGATATTTCTCTCCAAAACTGCTGGTATCAAAGAAATTAATTAATTTTCAGATCTCTTTGAAATGTAAATTAATTTTCTTTTTTTTTAAATTTTATTACCTGAATTTGTTAACGACTCAACAAAAATATATTTTTTCTTCGGGATCAGTTAAATAAAAGAGAATTCAGCGTTGTTCAACTAGAAGTACTAAATCATCAATCTCTAAATCTTCAATACTTTTACCTATTTCTTTTGAAAAAGTACTTAATTTTATCGAAGTGGATTTTAACTGCTCATAAAAAAGATCACTGAATTTTTTATCATCAAATTTTTTTGATTGGTTATCACACCATTCTCTCAAGGGATTTTTATTTTGATATTCCAAACTATTATCTACATTGATAATTTTTAAAATCTGAAGACAATGAGCGAGAATTCTTAAATGATGTTTCTGCATTAGTGGTAGATCAAGGTTATCAATTTCTTGAATAGTTTCTATGTTTAATGGGTTAGACAAGGGATCAAGATGATTAGACATTAAATTTTAGTTTTAATAAAGGAAAAAAACTCAATATTGGGGGTATCTTTCGTTAGAGTATATAAAGCTAATTGTAATAA
>CACGBL010000057.1:0-2260 GCA_902571355.1 uncultured Synechococcaceae cyanobacterium
GCCTCTAAACCTACTGCCACCATTTCGCTTTTAAACACAGAAGATAATAGTGAGGATACTGCAGTATCAATAGGGACTGGGCCCGTTGATGCTGTATGCGAGGCTTTAAATAAATTAGCTAAAGTTCCTAATGAATTAATTGAATTTTCTGTTAAGTCGGTAACAGAAGGAATTGATGCTTTGGGCGAAGTAACAATAAGAATAAGAAGAGACAATAAAATATATTCTGGTCATTCTGCTGACACTGACGTTGTAGTCGCTGCAGCGAATGCTTACATTAATGCTTTAAATAGACTTGTATTTTCTGAGAAAAAAAATTCAATTCATCCACAATTTGATAATTTAGAGAATTCTGATAATAAATTTCTATCTAATCCTGCAAATTAAATTATTTTCATAGGATTATTAAGTATCAATAAAAAATAGTCTCTCAATAATGTAGATTTAACTAATAGTTAAAGCAGTAAATAATGAGAGAAAGGGTACTTGGATATTGGGCACTTTCGTGGGTTGGCTTAATCGGCAACATAATTGCACTTCCAATAATCGCATTAATAATAAGTTATGGACCTCCACTAAAAGTTGCGAATATAACTCTTGCAATAAGTCTTGGATGGCCTGCCGCGATTGTTGGAATAGTTTCTTCAGCAGCTCTTTTAGCAGAGAGAAAATGGGGAGTAACTTTAACTCTGGTATCTTTATCAATGGTAATCTCTGGTATGGGTCCTTATTCAGTTGTAAGGCTCATAACTCTTCAAGACATTTATGGAGTTGGTGGATTTACTCTTTTAACAACATTATTAAGTACGTTGGCTCTTCTTTATTGGTGTAATCCGAAACATCGAAGAAGTATTAGATTATAAAATTTAAAATTAAGAAAAAGTATTATTCTTGCCAGTTGGATACTGAATTCTTCTGTGTCTAATTCTTTTCCACACATTCAAGAATGCCCTTTTTATTAGAAAAATTTCTCCTTTGGATAAATTGCTATCATCCAATTGCCCATCTTTTTTACGAGAGTAGATAATATTAGAAATTGTTTTCAAAGCTTCTTTATCAGATGCATTAATATTCATAGCTCTTAGTGCTGCTTCACATCCATCAGCAAGCATTAAAATAGCTGTTTCTTTGGACTGAGGAATAGGGCCTTTGTATCTAAAATAATATTCATTGATTTCGAGATTTTTTTCTTTAGCTTTTTGAAAAAAATATCCCATTTTAAGGGTACCTTGATGTTCAGGAATAAAATTAGCTATCAGCTTAGGTAGTCTATTTTTTCTTGCAAATTTCAATCCTTCATCAACATGAGCTTGTAATACTTCTGCACTTTTAATCGGATCATCTAACTCGTCATGCGGATTTTTTGAACCATCCTGATTTTCAATAAACCAATTAGGTGCATGTAATTTGCCAACATCATGATATAACGCTCCAGTTTTAATAAGATCAATATCACCACCATTCATTCTTGTTGCCTCCTCTGCTAAACCACATATAAGTAAGGTATGTTCAAAAGTACCAGGAGCTTCTAGAGACAATCTTCTAATTAGAGGCTTCTCCTTATCAGCCAATTCGAGCAATCTTGCCTTAGTTAATAATCCGAATATCGATTCAAAAATAGGAATAAATAAAATTGTAAAAAGCATAGCTATAGCCAATAGCAAGGAATCAGAAAATATATCCCCATTAGTTAAAACAAAATCAGGCTTATTATTGATTAAAGGAATTTTATCTTTACCAATCAATATCCATTGACTCAAGAAAGATCCTATTGGCACAAAAATTGATAGTTGAAGTAACTGAGCTCTACTTCTTATTCTTCCTCCAAGAAGAGAAACTATTGAAGCAAAAACTAATAAAATAAAAAATAAATTGTTATTGATAACAATTTCTGGATCAGGCCAAATAAGACTCGCTATTGATACCCAAGCTAAAGCTGTTATGGTTCCCATTCCTTGAGATATTATTAATGCCGGTGGAATTATCATAGATAATGGACTTATGGTTGAGGCTAAGGCTAATTTCGTTACTTGTACTGCTAAAAGAAGAGTGACGATCAAGAAGATCTGTCTTGAGGAAATTGTAGGATTCTCTTTTTTTGAAACTAATATCAAAACTCCAGAACTAATAAGTATTTCAATAAAGTTCAAAAACCAAGAAAAAATATCTGCGATATTTAAAGGCGAGACAAGAAGTAGTTTATAAGAAGAAATTATTGAAATTAAAATGCATATTAAAAAAATTATTAGATTATCTATTC
>CACGBL010000058.1:0-2131 GCA_902571355.1 uncultured Synechococcaceae cyanobacterium
GTCCTGACAGCCTCTAAAGGTAAAGATGAGAATAATATTAAAGGTGCTATGCTTGCATCTTGGGTTAGTCAAGCAAGTTTTTCTCCTCCCGGCTTAAGTATTGCAGTAGCAAAAGATAGATCGGTAGAGTCTCTTCTGCAAATAGGAGATTCATTCGCTTTAAATATTCTAAGTGAAAAAGATTTTAAGGAACCTTTGAAAAGATTCACAAAGCCCTTTGCACCTGGAGAAGATAGATTTGAAGGAATAAATATTGAATTCACTCCTAATGAACAGATAATCATTCCTGAATCGCTCGCATGGTTAGATGCTTCTGTAAAAGAGAGAATGGAATGTGGAGATCATTGGGTAATTTACGCCGAAGTACTACACGGTAATATACTAAAATCCGATAGTCTAACGGCAGTTCATCACCGCAAAACAGGTGCTAACTATTAAATTTATTTATCTAATTTATGACTGAAACAAAAGACCTAATAATTATTACGGCTAGTTGTGGCAAAAATCTAGAACTTTCTGAAAAATTTCTTGAAAAAAGTAATGAACTTAAAATAAGTTCTGAAATTTTAGATCTTACTACTCTTGATATTCCATTATTTAATCCAAGAATTCACAGCAAAGAAAATATTCCAAGTGAAATAGAAGAATTAAAAAAAAAGCTTTTCAAGATTGAAAGGTGGGTGATATGTGCGCCTGAATATAATGGATCTATACCTCCCATTCTCTCCAACTTCATAGCATGGCTTTCTATTTCAGGAGATGACTTTAGGAATTTGTTTAATGGTCAACCTATTGCAATTGCAACATTTTCTGGCGGCGTAGGGTTAGAACTGCTGACATCATTACGCATTCAATTAGTGCATCTAGGAAGTCAAGTATTAGGAAGACAACTTTTGTCCTCATATAGTAAACCTATAGATACAAAAACTATTAAAGATATTATTCAAAGACTTTTGCAAATGAAAAAATTAAAAACATAAACTTTTAATAGCTAAAAATTAATCTCATTTTTTTTCATTCCAAACTTTTAAAATTTCTCTTGCCATTGGCAGAGCATGAACTGATCCACCACCAGGAGTATTCTGGGCAAAAGCAACTACAAGTAACTCACTCTTTTCGGAGGGTGTAAAGCAAACGAACCACGCGTGATCTAAACCACCTTCACCATCTTCAGCAGTTCCAGTTTTGCCTGAAACTGGAGGTAAATTGGAAACTCCATAATTAATTGATACTCCTGTGCCAGACTCTACTACTTTCCTGAGACCACTTTTTATCAACTGAATATTGTTTGAGTCAATATCGATTTTTATAGGTTTTTTATCTGAATGATTTTCTTCATCTTTTTTAACTAAATAGGGAGTAACTAAATAACCTCCATTTGCAATTGCAGCATATGCTCTAGCAATTTGAATAGGGGTAACTTGTACAACAAATTGTCCAATAGACATACTCGCAATATCTTCTGGAACCCAAGGGGTTCTTCCTGGTTGCCCCCATCCTCTACCTTCTTTGGCCCATTCACTACTCGCTACTAATCCTGTATTTTCTTGTTCAGAAATTTCAATTCCTGATAAAGAATTAAAACCAAGCTTTCGCGAGACCTTATGAATTTCATCAACTCCTACTCCATAACCCACTTGATAAAAAAATGTATTACTAGAAACTCTTAAGGCATCTTCATAACCTATTACCCCAAAGCCTAAATCATTATGCTCTCTAAAACATTGGCTCCCATAAGTTATACATGGTTTCGTATCTAACATGGTTTCTCTGGGGAATTTTCCACTTTCCAAGCCAGCTAAAGCCGTTACAATTTTCCAAACGCTTCCTGGATCGTAGGCATTTAATGCTCTATTAAATAGAGGTTTTGCAGGAGAATTAAAAAGTTTATTATATTCTTCCTCAGGTTTAAAATCCTTTGAGAAAAAATTTAAATCAAATGTAGGTTTACTTGTCATTGCTCTTATTGCACCATCTCTTGGATCCATAACTATTATGGCTCCAGCTTTTTTATCTTTAAGAACTTCCTCAGCAACTAATTGCAGATTAAGGTCGATTGTTAGTTGAATATCATTACCTTGTACTGGAGGTTTTATACCCAATGATCTTTGAAATTTTCCTAATGAATTCA
>CACGBL010000059.1:0-2117 GCA_902571355.1 uncultured Synechococcaceae cyanobacterium
CTTTTCCCTTTTAGCAATTGTAAGCCTGATTAAACTTGGCTATAGCTCCAAAGTAAGGTTAACCAGATTAAAGGAAATTGAAGACTCATTTTTATACGAAAAATATAGATTTAATGCTTTAACAAATAAGTTTGATGATTTATTCTCTTCTGAAGGTGAGCAAAGATTTATGAAGGATCAGGATCAAATAATTTCTAGGGACATTATCAGAGTAATATGGCGTTGATAAGGGTGATCTTGAATCATTCTACTTTTCATTTTTCTATTATCTTTTTTGCTAGTGAGTAAGAACATTAAGGGTTTAGTCCTAATAACAGGAACAACTTCTGGAGTTGGATTAAATGCTCTAAAACCTCTATTAAGATTTGGGTGGGAGGTTATAGCTGTTAATCGATCAAATAAAAGAGCAATAAAAATAGCTGAGGAATTCTTGACTAAAGAGGAAGTTAAAAATGTTCACTTTATAGAAATAGATCTTTCTAACTTGGATGATGTGAGACAAGGTTGCGATGAAATATTAGAAAGATTTAAAAAACCAATAAATTCTCTTATCTGTAATGCAGCAGTTTATAAACCCAGACTAAAGAGACCTGAGAGGTCTCCTCAGGGGTTTGAAAACTCTATGGCAGTAAATCATTTTGGGCATTTTCTAATGATACAACTACTTATAGAAAATATTTTATCTTCTGAAAGAGAAATTGTTTTAAATGGCAAATCAACTTTATTCAAGCCAAGAATTACAGTATTAGGAACTGTTACGGCTAATTATTCAGAACTTGGAGGAAGGATCCCCATCCCTGCCCCAGCTGATTTGGGAAATTTATCTGGATTCAAAAATGGTTTTTTATCTCCAATAAGTATGGCGAATGGAAAGAAGTTCAAACCTGGTAAGGCATATAAGGATAGTAAACTTTGCAATATGGTGACCGTTCAGGAATTATCAAAAAGATATCCTGCAGATAAGATTGTTGTAAATTCTCTATATCCTGGATGTGTTGCTGAGACAAAACTTTTTAGAGATACACCTTGGTTATTTAGATTCCTTTTCCCGATATTTCAAAAATTCATAACAAAAGGATATGTGTCACAAAGATTGGCAGGAGAGAGGGTCGCTCAAGTAGCAACTTATAAAGAATTTGCTAAACCATCAGTCCATTGGAGCTGGGGAAATCGTCAAAAAACTGGCAGAAAAGCTTTTTCTCAAAAGTTGTCAAAAAGAATAATTGATGCGAAGACCTCTCAGCAAACTTATGATTTAACAAGCCAATTGGTTGGATTAGATTAATTTAGACTAATCAAATCCTAGTAAATCAAAAATTTCTCTATCTTTAAGTGGATTGCCTTCTAATGGTTCTACGTTTTCAAGCATATTTTTAGCAAGAGATAAATATTCATTTTGAACTTCAATAACATCTTCAGTTGGTTCCATTTCAAAAATGGTGCATTTTTTTAGTCTTGATCTTCTGATGGCATCGACATCTTTAAAATGAGCCATGGTTTTTAAACCTGTTCTTTCATTGAATTTATCAATTTGATCTGTATCTTTTGATCTATTTGCGACTACCCCACCTAATCTGACTTTATAATTTTTTGCTTTTGCTTTAATTGCAGAGACTATTCTATTCATAGCGAATATTGAATCGAAGTCATTAGCAGTAACAATTAGACAATAATTTGCATGTTGCAATGGAGCTGCAAATCCTCCGCAAACGACGTCTCCTAAGACATCAAAAATAACAACATCAGTATCTTCTAATAAATGATGTTCTTTTAATAGTTTAACTGTCTGACCGGTTACATACCCCCCGCACCCTGTCCCAGCAGGAGGACCTCCACTTTCAACGCACATTACTCCATTAAAACCTTCAAACATGAAATCGGTTGGCCTCAATTCTTCGCTATGAAAATCCACCTCTTCGAGAATATCTATAACTGTAGGAACCATTTTGTGAGTCAAAGTGAAAGTGCTATCGTGCTTTGGATCACATCCAATTTGTAGAACCTTTTTACCTAATTTTGAGAATGCTGCAGAAAGGTTTGATGATGTAGTTGATTTTCCGATGCCACCCTTCCCATAGACGGCAATAACCAGAGCCCCTTCCTCAATATTTATTTTT
>CACGBL010000060.1:0-2015 GCA_902571355.1 uncultured Synechococcaceae cyanobacterium
TTGCATATATTTTTTGGAGCTTTGATAACTGTATTTATTTCTGCAATATGTTGAGTGGTTTCCCATAATTCTCCTTCAAGAAAATCAATTTCAATACTTGATAATAATTCTGTAGCAACGTAATCCTTAATTAGCTCAGTTAATTCCACGATATTTTATTAAAGCAGATAAGTTAAATAATCTCTTAGTATTTTTATAGCAGGATAAAAAAAAAGGAACTAGTTTCTACCTCATCTTGAATATCCTGTAGATTTTAAGAGACTACATCATTTCGTATTGATCAAGTTTGGTTTTTAATTTTGTGGCTTGTTTAATCAATGACAAAGCTTCTTTTCTGCCTGTTGAATTATTAGCCTGGACTATAAGATCGGCGTATTTCTTTGCGATTTTTTTTTCCATAATTTAAGAAATATAAATACCGTTTTTGAATCTTGAAACTAGCGAGTCACAACTAGAAGTAGATAAGGAGTCAACGGTTAAAACCTCAGAGTCAACAAATTGGAACGGGTTAACTCGTGTTTTTAATTTATAATCAATTAATAAAATAGCTGTTGGTATCTACGATTACATTGTTTTCAAACCCTGATTTAATTTATAGTTATCCATGAATTGGATTGAAAATTTTCAATTATCTTTTTAAAGCAATTAATAAAAAAAGGGGGTTACAAACCCCCTTCGGTTTATTAAAAGACCTAATTTACTAATTACCTAAACCTAGAGGAGCCCAAAGAGTTGCTTCAGAACCTATAACAGGGACAACTCCTGTAGTTTTTGCATTAGAAACTTTATTTTTAACAATAGGAGTATCTTGTTCTCCTAAAGCTGCCCATAAAGTTGATTGATGAGCGATAACTGGTTGAACTTTTAATGGTTGAGATTGAAAAGAAGGCTTTTGGGTTCTTATAAGTTGGACTCCAAGAGAACCAACAATAAATGCTCCAAGAAAACCTGCAAATACAGCAGTAATATTGTTACTACTTACTGAGGTAGAACCGAATTCCATATTTTAGGAAACTCTTAAGCTCAAAAAAACATAAAGGCTTTTTCTTGGCCGGATCATTTATCCGTAATTATGAGATACTTCTGTCCACCCTTTTTGGTGCAGTTCGTGCCACTTTTCCCAGGCTGAATCTATGTTGAGTTTTTCAGAGGATTTGTACCCTCCAGGTTCTCCAAAGTGATTTGTGTAGAAAAGATGGGTATGAATTTTTAAATTAGGTTTAGGAGAATTTTTGCATTCTTCGAAAAAGATAATTCTGCTGCCTTCGGGATTTAGTAGGCATCCGTTAGGTTTGCTAGTGCTACAACCAAATGAGTACTTAGGATCCATACTTTACCTTTAATCGGCCGGTTAATTATTGATACGTTTGTACTATAAATTATATCCTCCTTGTTTTGCTGTCAATCCTTTTAAGGTTAAGTACTTATTTACCAATAATTATTTTGTTTTTTAATAAATAAGATAATTTCTTTAAGTTTATGAATTACAGGGAAGATCTAGAAATCAAACTACAAAAAGTAACACTTGCAATGCAGGAAGTTGTAGATGATATCCATAAAACTGAACCTGAGAAGCAAAGAATAATTTCCAAACTTATTGAATTTAAAGAAGCAATCATTTCAAAGGGAATTGAACTTAACATTGAATTAGAGGCAGCCTAGAAAAATTTAATATCTCATGAATGTTTAATAACTTTTAGAATAATGTTATTAACAAAGAAGGGTTATTTATCAAATGCAGCCTGGTACTTTTGAATTATTGATTTTAGTATTTATCTTTTTAGGTCTTCAAGCCTGGTGGATTATCCCAATAGTTATTAAGAATAATAAATTAAATAATAGAGGTAAGGATTTAAGAGAGGAAATTAAGCAATTAGAAAAATTATATAAAAAATAAATTAGTTTATTATTTTTGCAAACTACCTATTATTAATGAAACTCAAATATCTAATGAAATTAAAAAAATTTATTCCAGTTTGCTTTCTTTTAATTGGGACTTTAGCTTTACCAAAACC